>JBKBWE010000362.1:0-2294 GCA_046289145.1 Sediminibacterium sp. | reverse complement strand
CTGACTCAATTGGTCTTCTATTTATTAATTTTCCTGGCTGTAGATCGTACTGCTGATAAAGCCCCATACACATGGGTAATAGGATGATTCCAATTATTAAGATCCCAACTATATACTCCCACCTAAAAAACTGTTTCCAATTTCTTTGTATTAAAAAATGACTAGCAAAAGCTAGACCTGGAACCATCAATGCAATAGGCCCCTTGGTCATCATGCCACAACCTATAAAAATAAATGCCAAAACAAAATTTGCCCAGCGCTGGTTTTTAAACCAAACCGCTAGTTGCCAAATAGAGAGCATCACCCAACCCATCAGCATGGTATCTGTTCTTACATCGTGGCTAATTAAAAACACAGCTTGAGAAGAAGCCAATACCATTGCGCTCAGTTTACCTATCGCATCTCCATAATATATTTTCGCAAACTGATAAGTGGCATAAACACCTCCCAATAACACAAATAAAGAAGGCAGTCTATATGCCCAATCATAAACGCCTAATATTTGCATACTGAATGCAGACAACCAAAATAATAATGGTGGTTTATCTAAATAATTTTGCCCTTGGTCGTAAATTTGAAGAAAGCTATTTCTTTCCAACATTTCTCTACTAATCGAAGCATATTGAGAAGCATCAATATCCATTAGCGGAATAGCAAATATTCCAATTATATAAATAACAATACAACTTCCAATAACAGAATAAAAGAATTTATTGGATACCATGGGTTAGTTTATTTTGAATGTCATCAGCAATAATTTTTCCAGCAGTTTTATTGTTAAAATAAGCGGTTACAAAACCAATTAATGTACCGAGAATTGCTCCAAAAAAGATATCTAATGGATAATGCACCCCAACATATACTTGACCATAGGCAATTGTTGCTGCCCAAATTAAAAAAGCATACTTCCACTTGCCAATGATATTGCCCATCGTTAAACATATATAAATAGCAAACCCAAAATGATTAGTAGCATGTGAGGAAGTAAAACTATATCCTCCAGAACATCCATTTAACAACATCCTTATTTGATTCATCAAAATTGGATCTCTGCAAGGTCTTGGTCTTTCAAAAAAAGGCTTGATTAAGCTGCTGCTTATTTGATCGGTCAATACAACAGTTACCACTGCAAATAAAATAAAAGCAAAAGCTTTATGTTTAAAATTCACCAAGGCCAACACAATAATAAATAAATACAAAGGCATCCAAGTATTTCCCTCTCTGAACCATGGATAAACAGCATCTAAAAAAGGATTGGTGAATACAGTATTAATCTGCAAAAACAATTCTTGATCGGCTTTAATTAGCCAATCAAGCCAACCAGACAAGACGGTTAAAAATTGAATCATGCTGCAAAATAAGAAGATTATAGTCTTTAAGCTTTTTGATTAGTATGACTGCAATCATAAACATTCGTTTTTCCCTTTTTTAGCTTTACACAAAACTTACAGTTATGAATAAAAAACCAATCGCATTTGTATTAATGACAGCGCTCTGCTGGGCTATTATAGCTTGTGGGGGTGGCGGTCCAAAAGCTGAACCAACAGAAGCGGCTTCAGAAGCAAGCACTACAACGAATTCCTCACCTTCAGACTATGACCCTAAACGAGGAGAAGGAAAATTTAATGAGTCCAATGTAACATTGGGAGCACTTGACAATACAATGGCTACTAAAGGAGAAGCAATCTCTGCAACTAAATGTACTTCTTGTCATAAACTAACTGAGGAAAGACTAGTTGGTCCAGGATGGAAAGGTGTAACAACTAGAAACACCCCCTATTGGATTTTAAACTTTATATCTAACCCAGATCCAATGATTGAAAAAGATCCAAAAGTTCAAGCTCAGCTTGAATTGTGTTTGGTTAGAATGCCCAATCAAGGCTTAACCGATACCGACGCAAGAGAAATTCTAGAATTTATGCGTAAAAATGATGGAACTAAATAAATAAACAAACATATATGAAACTAATACAATCAACTTCCATTGCAGCTATCATAGCTATATCTGCATTGTATTCTTGTAAACCCAAGAGTACAGGTAGTGCAGTTAGTGGCGACGCTGCTGCAAAAACTTATGTTGCCCCAGGTAAATATGATGAATTCTACAATTTCGTATCGGGTGGATTCAGCGGACAAATGAGCGTTTATGGATTACCTAGTGGACGTTTACTAAGAGTAATTCCAGTTTTTTCTGTTGATCCAGAAAAAGGTTGGGGTTATAGTGAAGAAACAAAGCCTATGTTGAATACTTCTCATGGTTTTGTACCATGGGACGATTTACACCATACTGAAAT
>JBKBWE010000069.1:0-11176 GCA_046289145.1 Sediminibacterium sp. | reverse complement strand
CTACCTACTTCCCCTTGAAATTGGTAAGCAAATCAGACTTACCAGTGAATATTAAAGTAGTAGATGCAGCGGGTAGATTGGTAGAAGCGAAAGCGAAGCAAGCGGCGAACAGCACATTACAGTTGGGTCATAACTATGCAACAGGCAATTACTTTGCAGAGTTTATCCAAGGTAATCAACGTAAAGTGGTTCAGTTGATGAAGATCAAATAGACCAATAACTTAAACAAACCAAGGGGGCTGTCTAGTAATAGGCGGCCCCCTTTTTTGTATTTAAAGACGTTAAATAACTAGAAACATTACAATTTCGTCAGTTTCTTACGTTATTTTTGCAGAAACCAATAGTTACTATGCAACAACCTATTCCCCAAAATGAAGATGAAAGAGTTTGGGCTTTAACGGAATACGATATAGATTATTCAGATACTGCTAGTTTATTAAAAGATTTGGTAGAATTGGCTGCTAAAATTGCAGGTACTAAAATCTCTTTGGTTAATTTAATTGATACTTATACCCAATGGACCGTGGCTAATTTTGGATTACCATTGGAACAAATGAGTAGGGAGGATTCTGTATGCCAATATACCATCGTTAATAATGAGGGTTTTGAAGTGAAGAGCCTATCCTCTGATGAACGTTTTAAAGACAAATTTTATGTAGTTGATAACCCTAATTTGGAATATTACTTTGGTATTCCATTAGCAACTGCTGAAGGGCATAATTTAGGTGCTCTTTGTGTTTTAGATACTGCCGCAAAAGAATTGTCTCCTGAAAAAGTAGAATTATTAAAAATTGTTGCAAAAGAAGTGGTGAATAGACTAACCACTATCAAATATATCCAAAGCTTAAAGTCTAAAGTAAATCAAGTTAGTGAGAACAATAAAAAAGTAGCTCATGATATTCGTGGACCACTTTCTGGTATCATTGGTTTAGCCCAAATGGTAACAGAACATGGGGAAGGTCAAAAGCTAGATGATATTTTGGAAATCATGAAACTGATTCATCGTGCAGGTAATTCTTTGTTAGACCTTGCAACGGAAATTTTAAACGCAGAAGATCAACAAGCAAAAGGGATAGTTCAATCCAGCGATTTTACCTTACTGAGCTTTAAAGATAAGCTGGAGAAGTTGTATACCCCTCAGGCAGCAAACAAACAAATCAACTTAGCACTAAAAATAAAAGTAGGGCAGGAGCAAAAGCCCATACCTAAAAATAAGTTATTACAAATTGCAGGTAATTTAATTACGAATGCAATTAAGTTTACGCCAAACAATGGGAAAATTTTAGTTGATTTAAATATTCACACAACACCGAATGGGCAGTTCCTAGAAATTGTAGTGGCTGATTCAGGTGTAGGGTTGTCTGCTGCAGAGATTGAAGATATTATGAAAGGGATTAAAACTTCGTCAAGTGGAACTACCGGTGAGAAAGGTTATGGCTTTGGCTTGTCCCTAGTTAAAAGATTAATAGATGAGTTGAATGGAACATTGTTAATCAGTTCAGAATTGGGAACTGGTACCCAATTTAAAATTACCCTACCTCAATAATTTATTTTTTTAATAAGAAATCCCGACCATCAATTAAGATGGCCGGGATTCTTTTATACTCCTGTTCTAATTACGGCCTGATTAATACAAAGTAAATTCTACTCTTCTATTCTTCTGTCTACCCGCAGCAGTTTTGTTGCTTGCTACTGGTTGAGTTTCGCCATATCCAACCGCTTCAATCTTTCCAACATTAACTCCTCTTGATACTAAATAGTTTTTAACTGATTCTGCTCTGTCTTTAGACAAGGTTAAGTTAGCTGCATTAGATCCTACTGCATCAGTGTGACCTCCTAGCTTTAAACTAAATCCTTTTTGAGCCATCATTTCAGCAACCCTATTTAAATAAGGGAAAGAACGATCTCTTATTGATGATTTTGAAAATTCAAATTCAAGATTTCTTATTGCTTCACTTACAATTTTGCGGTCTTCTTCTGTAATAACATAGTTATTAGTAATTCTTATTACTGTGTCTTTTGAAGGAACAACTACAGGTAATGGGCAACCTGCTCCATCAACTTTTACTGATCTATCTGTATTTGGACACTTGTCAAAATAATCAGATACACCATCTCCATCACTATCCATTTTCATTTTGGCTAATTCTGCCTGTAATGCATTCATCTCGGCAATCTTTCTGTTAAGATTTTCTTGTCCTGCTGCTATCTCCGCTGAAAGTTTAGCATCAGCTGCTCTTAGCTCTCTGTTCATTTGAGCAGGAGGATTATGAGTGGCCATTTGTGGCTTGGTTTTTTTGCCTAATGCAAATTCAAGCCCAATATGTCCATAAGAATATTTGTCTGCAGCATAAGGTGCTTTAAAGTAACCATCCAAATTATCATTGTCAACAAATGACATAGTATATCCTAAATCTAGATTTACTGATTTTGATAAATTCATTTTAATACCAAATCCTACTGGTACTATAAATGAAATATCCGTTGCCTTTGGTAACATTCCTTCTGAAATGCCAGCACTATTAATTAATCTTGGCGTATAGCTTACTGCTCCAGCACCTGCACTTAAATAAGGTTGAATAGAAGTGCGCATTTGAGACCAGTTAATATTAGCTAAAGTAATAACTCCACTTAAGCTTGCAGACCAATTCATTTTAGTTAAAAATGAACGGTATGGACTTACTGGAACTTGACCGTTTACTAATTTGTCATTATTACCAGCTAAGTCTCCCATTACTCCATCTAATTGAATTCCAAATGCATGTGATGCCTGGTATTTAATTGATGCACCGTATCCTAATTTAGGAACCCATTTCGAAAAATCATTTCTGCCACCAATAGCAGCAAATGGAGCTAAAGCACCCACATTTAATCCAAATGACCATTTTCTAAATCCTTCGTTACCAGAAAATAGCGGTGGATTTATTTCGGTTGTTGTAGTTTCTTTTGTTTCTTGAGCGTTAATTGTTCCTGCGCTTCCAAGCATAATTGCTATGATAGGTAAGCATTTCAACATTTGTTTTTTCATATTTTTAATCTTTTTTATTCTTTTTGTTTCCCTTGTTGCCTTTATTTTCTTTATTGCCTTTACTTCTATTATTTCCTGGATGCCCTTTGATAACATAGTATTTCTGGTCTTTACTATAAATAATGGCTGTTTGTTGATGATTGTTTTTAAAACCTTTGTACTTATTTATATGAACAGCATGATTATCAAATGGCCTGTCTTCTTTAAATACCACTTTATATCCCTTGAATAAATCGTAGTTTCTGTAACGATCAGGTAAATGATTTATGTAAATCCAGCGGTTGTTTTCATTATATACATATTCACGGCGGGTTACATCGTAATACATATCTAGATCTGGTAGATAATAAAATTTAGCATAGTCGTAACCCGTAGGTCCCCAAACAGGCTGACTGCCAATGTTGACATTTACTTTTATTTGTGCGTTATTTTCTTGTAGCAGTAAAAAGCTCAACAAAAAAAAGAGTAGAATTGACTTCATAAATTTATTTGCACAAAGAACCTTCTATTCAATGGTTAAAGCATTACACTATTAGCTTTATATATTGTAATATTCACGCTTAAATATTATTTAGTATATTTAAGTCTAAATACAATAATATGCCTACCGGTACAGTAAAATGGTTCAACGATGCAAAAGGATTTGGTTTTATTAAACCAGATGATGGTGGTGAAGACTTATTCGCCCATTTCTCCGCAATAAATATGGGAGGATTCAAATCGTTAAAAGAAGGACAAAAAGTTTCTTTTGAAATTACAGATGGTAAGAAGGGTAAACAAGCTGGTAATATTCAAAGTGCTGAATAGTTTAATCGAAACAGTCTATTCTACTTTTCATTTCTTTTTTTCTAAATGGGTGTATGTTCAGCAGAATATATCCACCCCCATTGAGTAAGCTTCCTTGTTTCAATATTCCAAGCCTATGTATTCCAGCAATCACTGGGCCTGCTTTTAGTGCAAGGCCTGTCCATACTTGGCCATCCCTTGTGTATTGTATGGGCATGTAGATGCCCCAATTTAATGTTTCCCATCTTGGTGTTACAGTAATAAAACTATAGTCGTTGCTTTTTTGTTTTAAAGCGTTTTTAGCGTTACTTAAATGGATGACCATTTGCGTGTTTACAAAAAAATGAGGATTGATTTGTTTGTCAAAATTGAGGATTGCCCTTGTAGGATTTCCTATGGTAAACTGAGCTGGAAGTACTTGAACAGAGTCGTAAATTACCCCCAAAGAATCTCTTAAGTCTCTGGTATTATTTACACCATTGAAAGCCCTTGCAATAGCAGCATCGCTAATACCATTATTGTTTTCGGAAAATCTACCAGTGTATTCGCTGGTATTAAATTTTTGGGCGCCAATATCTACAATACTGAATCCTATTTTGTAGTTATACATTCTACCACTATAATTACGGTTGTCTAAATAGGTTTCATTGTCGTAGTTTAAATATTCAAATCCTACCGTTAATCCGATCGCTGATTTTGCTTGATTAATAAAACTTTTAAGAGTAGCACTGGTAGCTCCAAACTGTTGTAATACATCGTAATTGGCAGAATAGCCATATTCACCAACACCACTGGTACTGGTATAACTGGTATCTGAACCATTAATATTTTCTCTAAATCTCGCTTTGTTCATTTTAGAAAATCCGCCAATCAAACTTTTAGACAACTGTAAAGTTGCTCCCACTGTTAATCTGTTATTGTCTGTTTCTAGTAGCGCACCAGCATATGTTAAGTTCAATTCGGCCCAGCCAACATGTATTGATTTACTTTCTAAAAATGGGGTGGTTCTATTCAATTTAAAAAAACTTCTTAAACTAGTGCTGGTATCTTGGATATTAAAATTATTAATAAAAATATGGTTATACATTTTGCCTCTAAACGCTATTGATACTGCATGCTTTTTATTAATTCGATACATGGCAGACAGCAAGCTAAGGTCTGAGTTGGTATTAAAATTTCTAGTTAGGAATCCATCTTTTATATAATCACCTGGTCTATTTGAAACTGCGTTTTTTACAGACTGCGCCCAAATAGTATTTGTATAAATAGAAGTTTGTCCTGAAAAGAGTTGCAAATCCCATCTATGTAAACTGTTTCCAATAGAAGCTGGGTTATTAAAAGCCCCACTAACTCCGGCATATGGTGAGCCATGAATAGCATGATATTGCTGGGCAAATCCGGAGTTGGTTGCCTGAAAGAGTAAAGCGGGTATTAAGATAAGGGCTAATTGTTTTATGCGCATCTGTTTCACATTCCTATTAACGCAAAGACGGATTAAATATTCCACATGCAGCTTGGGTGTTCAAAAAATAAACCCCTCGTAGAAACGAAGGGTTTTTCGATTGCTTGCCATTATAGAGATCGTTCGTAATAATTTCGTACTGCTAATGTACGTGGATTTGATTGAAATATCAAATATAAAAATTATTAATCTGTTGTTTTTTCAACATTTTTATTAAAAAATGACAAAAAGTTTACAATATGATAATATTATAAAATAAAATATATTTATAATTGTCTTGCTGGATATACTTTTAAAGCCTCTGCCAAACAATCCATTGCGCTCTCTATATCATTGATATTTAATACATAAGCTAATCTAACTTCTTTTTTCCCAAGTCCTGGAGTGCCATAAAACCCTGTAGCAGGGGCCAACATGACCGTTTGACTTTTAAAGCTAAATTCTTCTAATAGCCATTGGCAAAAAATATCTGAGTCATCTATAGGTAATTGAGCCATTGCATAAAATGCTCCGCCAGGATTCGGGCAAAATACCCCTTCCATCTCATTTAAGCGCTTTACAATTAAGTCTCGTCTTTTTTTGTATTCCGCCTTTGTTGTGTCAAAATAATCAGGAGGCAAATCTATTGCTGCTTCACCGGCTATTTGAGCAAAACTAGGAGGACTTAATCGAGCCTGTGCAAATTTCATTACAGCGTCTAAAACTTGTTGGTTTTTTGTAACAAGGGCCCCAATTCTTCCGCCACATGCACTGTATCTTTTACTGATGGTATCCATGATTATTACATGCTCCTCCACACCAGTTAAATGCATGGCACTTACTTGAGTACCTTCGTAACAAAACTCTCTGTATGCTTCATCAGAAAATAAATACAAATTGTATTTTAAAATCAATTCTTTCAATTGTTCCATCTCGGCTTTGCTATATAAATACCCAGTAGGATTATTTGGATTGCAAATCACAATTGCTCTTGTTTTGGAAGTAATCTTTGCTTCTAAGTCTGCAATAGGAGGTAAGGCAAATCCATTGGAAATGGAAGAAGTTACCGGTACAACATGAACACCAGCCGCTACAGCAAATCCATTGTAATTGGCATAAAATGGTTCTGGTATAATTACTTCATCGCCTGCATCTAAACATGCCATAAAGCCAAATTGTATGGCTTCACTACCACCGGTTGTAATAATGATTTGCTGGTGATTTACATGAATACCAACAGTTGCGTAATAGTCAACTAGTTTTCTTCTATAACTTTCATTTCCTGCGCTATGACTGTACTCTAATACTTTAAAATCACTGTTTCTAACTGCTTCTAATACCATTTTTGGCGTTTCAATATCAGGTTGGCCAATATTTAAATGGTATACTTTGGTGCCTCTTTTTTTAGCAGCTTCTGCAAAAGGAACCAGTTTTCTGATAGGTGAGGAAGGCATAGCGTTGCCTCTGTTACTAATGGTTAACATAGCTAAATTTAAAGTATGGACTGAATTAAGAAGCTTATTTTTTCGCTTCTACCACTTCGCCTTCAATGGTTAAAATATAAGGTTGATTTGAGTGTGCAAACTTTACATCTACACGCTTTTTAAACACTCCTACAGCTTCTGCATTATAGGTTACTTTTAAAGTACTGGTTTTTCCTTTTGGGGTGGGTGCTTGATTGTAAACAGGTTTAGTACATCCGCATTCTGCATTAGCAAATTCAATTACAACAGGCTTAGCAGCATTATTGGTATAAGTAAACACAAAAGTGGCTGGTACCCCTTTTTTAATTTTACCAAATTGATGGGTAGTCTTATTAAACTTAATATCGTTTTGAGCAAATGCAGTTAAACCTGCTAATAAAAAAAGAGATAAAAAAAATGGTTTCATATGATGTTGTTTTCTTAAGTGAGTACAATAATTATTGAACGCCTTCTCCAGTAAAGCTAGTCTGTTTAACCAAGCCTCCTGATATAATAATATCGGTGAAGCGAGTAAACTTTCCTAATACAGACCCATTAAACTGAATTTTAATCTTAACCGTTTCACCTGGTTTAAATGTTTGATTTGGAGTAAAATCAGGTGTGGTACAGCCACAACCTGCTCTAACACCTTCTAATTTTAGGGTTTCTTTGCTGGTATTGGTTACTTCTACCCAATATTCTACAGGTTTACCAAATGTAACTTTACCCATATTATAGGTTTCGTTTTTGATAGACACTTTTGCTTCATTTTCTTGTGCATTTGCACCAAACGAAATGCCTAAAAATGCAATAAGGACGAGTATAAATTTCATTCGCATAAATTTAGGCCGTAAAAGTACTGAAATTGATTGCTTAAAGTTTATCTTAACAGTTATTAACCCGTTAATTTCCAATTAAACTAATTATTGTTAGTCTATTCCGTTCCTAATCCTATTTTTGTTTTATGGAATCAACTACTTCATTACAATACAAAGACGATATGTTGTCTTTTGAAGGTTTTAGAAATACCATCCTAGAAGATTATAAAACTGCTGTAATCAGCAGAGAAGTAAGCTTATTGGGTAGAAGAGAAGTACTTACAGGAAAAGCCAAGTTCGGCATTTTTGGAGATGGTAAAGAAGTTGCACAATTGGCTATGGCTAAATTTTTTCAGCCAGGCGATTTTAGAAGTGGCTACTACAGAGACCAAACTTTCATGTTTGCAGCTGGACTTTCTAGTGTAGAACAATATTTTGCTCAGCTCTATGCAGATCCAGATGTTAAGAATGATCCGTTTAGTGCTGGTAGACAAATGAATGCGCATTTTGCTACCAAATTGGTGGATGATAATGGCAATTGGTTAGACCTTGCTAATCGTAAAAATATTTCTGCAGATATGGCTCCTACGGCATCTCAAATGCCAAGAGCTTTAGGACTTGCCTATGCATCAAAATGTTTTAGACAGAGCATTCACTTAAGAGAATTAGAAAATTTAAGTCATAATGGTAACGAAGTTTGTTTTTGTACCATTGGGGATGCTAGTACCAGTGAAGGACATTTTTGGGAAACAATGAATGCTGCAGGAGTATTGCAAGTGCCTTTGGCTGTTTTTGTTTGGGATGATGGGTATGGTATTTCAGTTCCAAAAAATTTCCAAACTACCAAGGGTTCAATCTCTGATGCATTAAAAGGCTTAGAGAAAATGGAAGATACCAATGGTATCAGAATTTATAAATTGAAAGCATGGGATTATGCAGGACTTTGTCAGGCTTTTGAAGAAGGAATACAAAGAATAAGAGAAACCCATGTTCCTGTACTGTTTCACGTAGAAGAAGTTACACAACCTCAAGGTCACTCTACTAGTGGTAGCCATGAGCGATATAAAACTCCTGAAAGATTGGCTTGGGAAAAAGAATGGGATTGTATTAAAAAAATGAAAGAGTGGATGCTCGAAAATCAATTGAGCAATGAAGAAGAAATTGCCGATTTAGAAGCTGCAGCAAAAGAACTTGTAAGAGAAAGTAGGTTGCGTGCTTGGGAAAAATACATTAACCCAATAAAGGAACAAGCAGATAATGCCGCTACTTTGTTGAAAGAGTTAGTGGTAAACGATATGGATAAATACAATCGTTTGCAAAAAATGGCCAACGATTTATTGCAAAACAAAGAGCCATTAAGAAGAGATGTTTTAAGAACATTATCATTAGCTCTAGAATTAGCGCCTGACTCACCTTCCACTCAGGATGTACAATTTTATTATCAAGAATTACTAAACCTCAATAAGGAATTATACAACTCTCATTTGTATAATCAAACTGCAAAAAGCGCATTAAAAATTCAGGAAATAAAACCGTTGATTTCTTTTGATGCACCTTTGGTGAATGGGTTTGAAGTATTGAATAAATACTTTGATGCATTATTTACACAGAACCATAAAGTTTATGCTTTTGGTGAAGATGTAGGTTATATTGGTGATGTTAATCAGGGATTTGCTGGTTTGCAAGAAAAACATGGTAGAGATCGAATTTTTGATACAGGTATTAGAGAGCTAACCATCATGGGCCAAGCGGTAGGTATGGCTTTGAGAGGATTAAGACCTATTGCTGAAATTCAATATTTAGACTATTTATTGTATGGTTTACAAGTATTGAGCGATGATGTTGCTACCACTCATTTTAGAACAAAAGGGCAACAATGTTGTCCGGTGATTATTAGAACAAGAGGCCATAGACTAGAAGGTATTTGGCATAGTGGATCACCCTTGGGAATGATTATAAATGCTTTAAGAGGAATGTATGTTTGTGTGCCTAGGAATATGGTGCAAGCAGTAGGAATGTATAATTCCCTTTTATCATCTAATGATCCAGCTTTAGTAATAGAGTGTTTAAATGGGTATCGATTAAAAGAAAAAATGCCTGCTAATTTATTGGAGTACACTGTTCCTTTGGGCATACCTGAAGTAATAACAGCTGGTGACGATTTAACAATTGTGTCTTATGGATCTACACTACGAATTATTCAAGATGCAGTAGAACGTTTATCCAACGAAGGTATAAGTTGCGAAGTGATTGATGTACAAACTTTGTTGCCTTTCGATATCAATCATATGATTTTAGATTCATTGAAGAAAACAAATCGCATCTTGTTTGTAGACGAAGACGTGCCAGGAGGTGCAGCTGCTTATATGTATAACCAAGTCATTGAAGGTCAAAAAGCTTTTCAGTGGTTGGATGTAAGCCCTAGAACACTTACAGCTCAAGCGCATAGGCCAAGTTACGGAAGTGATGGAGATTATTTTAGTAAACCAAATGCCGAAGACATCATTAGGGTTGTTCATGAAATGATGAGCGAATAAAATATAAATATGAAAACATCTATTAATTCAATCGTAATTGCCCTTTCCGTTTTAGTAGCTGCAATAATTTTAGGTAATGCCTATAAGTATAAGTTTATTAGTACTGAAACTATTATTGTAACAGGCTTAGCTGAAAAAGATTTTATTAGCGATCAAATAGTTTGGAAGGGTCAATATAGTAGATCAGGATATGATTTAAAAGATGCGTATACGCAAATAAAATCGGATGAAGCTGTTATTAAAGCTTATTTAAAAGAAAAAGGTATTCCCGATTCTAGTATGGTTTTCTTAGCAGTGGATGTGGTTAAAAATTTCAACTACGAAAATGGTCCTAATGGTACTTCCAAATCGGTATTTAGTGGATACACATTAACTGGTGGTGTTAAAGTAGATTCAAGAGAAATCAAGTTGGTTGAAAAAGTATCTAGAGAAGTTACCGAGCTTTTACAAAAAGGTATTGAGTTTAACTCTAATAAACCTAGTTATTATTATAGTCGTTTAAATGAATTGAAAATTGATTTATTGGCCAAAGCTGCTGAAGATGCTAAGTTGCGCGCTGAAACGATTGCAAAAAGTTCTGCAGTAAATCTTGGTTCTCTTAAGAAAGCCAATATGGGTGTTTTTCAAATCACTGGTAAAAACGACAATGAAGATTACAGTTATGGTGGGTCATTTAATACTACTTCTAAAGAAAAAACAGCATCAATTACCCTTAAAGTAGAATACTTAGCTAACTAGTAAAATAGGGCTTTGAGTTCAGGGCTTGGTATGGCACAGCTTTCTTTCTTACCAAACCATTTATACCGATTATTGGCAATAAATTGATAGACTGCATTACGAATAAAAGGCGGTATAATGATGAATACATAGAGTAACGGCCATGCTCCAGATAACTGCTTTGCAACCATTAATGCTCCTGTAGAATGGGTATAGATTTGTTGATCTTTGAAAAGAATAAAAGAGTTCAGAGTGTTCGGTGGTAAATCAAACTGCTTTAATACTTGTTGGCCATAATCCCCCTGAATAGAAGCAAAACGAAATTGCTTTTTAGGATCATGTTTAATAACAAATTGCACACTGCTATTACATAAATTACAAACCCC
>JBKBWE010000068.1:0-11222 GCA_046289145.1 Sediminibacterium sp. | reverse complement strand
ATGTACAGAGCAGAGGCGCATTTGGTGCTCAAAGCGATATCAGTATGCGGGGTGGTACTTTCCAACAAGTGTTGGTGATTTTAGACGGACTTAGATTGAATGATCCCAATACTGGACATTTTAGTGGGTACATTCCTGTTGTACTAAATGAAATTGAAAAGATTGAAATTTTAAAGGGAGCATCATCAGGAATTTTTGGTTCTGATGCAGTTGGCGGTGTCATTTATATTACTACAAAAACCTTTTCACAAAAAAAGCAAGCAGGCAATAATGGAATAGTACAATTAGCTGCGGGTGATTTAGGGTTATTAAGTACGACAGGATATTTTAGTACCAATAAAAATAATCAGCAATTTCAAGTTTCGGCGTTAAGAAATAGTGCGGATGGCCCGCAGCAAAGAGGGATTACAGGCTTTATGAAAGAGCATGCTTTTTCATTTGCATATAGTAAGAAAAATAATAATTGGGAAACTGCTTTTAGAACAGCATACAACGATCGAGAATTTGCTGCTCAAAATTTTTATACTTCATTTACATCTGATACTGCAGTGGAGCGAGTAAAAATATTCTGGAATCAATTCAATGCTCAGTATCAAAAAAATAAAGACCAAGTAATTATTTACGCTGGCTTTAAAAATACGGAAGACAATTATCGTTTCAGTTCTGTATCTACTGCCAATTCAAGCTTCTCCAATATGTTTCAATTGAATAGTTTGTATTTACGAAATCAAAATGATCAAACAAAGTTTACAATTGGAGCACAGTATATAGGAAGGAATATACGTTCAAACGATCGAGGAAATCATACAGTTCAACAGTTTGCATTGTATGGAATTTGGCAACAATATTTTAGTAAAAATTTTATTGCGAATACATCTTTGAGAACAGAATATGCAACTAATGGTGGATGGGTATTGGTGCCTCAAATTAATTTGTCTTATCAGTTGAATCAACTTCAAGTAAGAGCCAGTGCAGGTTATGCTTATAGAAATGCAGATTTTACTGAACTGTACAACAACTATAATCGCACTGGTATTCGAAGTGGTTCAATTGGGAATCCTAATTTAAATCCTGAAAAAAGTTTTAATTATGAGTTTGGTTTCGATTGGATTACAGCCTCCAGTAGTAAGGTTTCGCTAAGTGCATTCAGCAGAAATAGCAGGGACTTAATTGATTGGACACTGACTCCATACGCAGATATGCCAAGAAAAGAAAATTTAGTAGCTACAGGTAATTATTTGTTGGCAAAAAATCAAAGCAGTATTCAAGTTGAAGGAATAGAATTGGATTATTTAATAGATAAAAAAATTGATGATAATCATTCGTTAAAATTCAAGTCTGGACTAATTTGGATTAATACCAAAAATTCAAATGGACCTTTGAGTTTTTATCTTTCTTCTGCACCTAAATTTTTAGCAAATTTTGCAACTACCTTTTCAACAAAAAGGATAGATTTTAATTTAACAGGATTGTATAAAAGTAGGAACGAGCAAACGGCTAATCCTATATTATTGCCTATGAGTAATAGTTATTTTGTAATGAACGCTAAAATCAATTATCGATTTAGTCAATCAAAATATTTAGTATTTATTCAAGCCGATAATTTGTTTAATAGTACCATCAATGATTTTATTGGCGCGCCTTTGCCAGGAAGATGGATTCAAGCTGGTGCAAGATTTATTTTTAATTAAATAGCCATTTCTTTTAATGCACCAACAAATTTGTCCAGCTCTTCTAAAGTAGTAAACACATTTGGGGTTATTCGGCATCCATGAACACCTGCACCATTAATAGCAACAGTATAAATTTGGTATTTCTTTAGCAGGATTTCAGCCATATCAGCTGGCTTTAATCCCTTTATACCCACATTTGCAATTGCACAAGAACGCTTGTTTTCTGTGGGTGTATTTAAAATAATATTTGGTGTTGTAGCTACTTTTGATGTCCAGTATTGTTGTAAATACCTCAATCGTTCTTCTTTGTTTGCAGCTCCTAATTTGTTGTGAAAATCAATGGCAAATTGCAAAGCTAAATAAGTATGAACTGGATTAGTTCCGAAGTGATTTAATCGATTAATTCCCATAACAGATTCGTTCTCTCCAATTAATGGCCATATTTTATTTTGATGTTCTTTTTTTACATAAAGCACGCCAACTCCCAGTGGTACAGCCAACCATTTGTGTAAGCTTGCACCATAATAATCGCATTCAAGTTCAGTAATATTAAACTGAATTTGTGCAACTGCATGTGCGCCATCTACCATCACTTCAACGCCGTATTTGTGTGCCATTTCACAAATCTTTTTTACGGGTAATATTTGACCTGTAATATTGATTATATGGCAAATCATAATCAACTTAGTTTTTGGGGTGATTGCTTTTTCATAGATGCTAACAATTTCTTCATCCGACTTTGGAATATTAGGAACAGATACCATTTTATTAATCACTCCATGTCTTTTAGCTATTTGTTTAAACATATCAATCATTGCACCATAATCTTGTTGTGCAAAAATGGCTTCATCGCCTGATTTCCAAGGATAACCACTAATGATTAAATCTAGAGATTCAGTGGTATTTCTCGTTAAAACAATTTCATCTTCAGATCCTCCGAGAAACTGAGCAATTAATTTATTTTGTGCTGCACGTTCTTTAAATTGTCTAGTGCGCATATAAAAAGAAGCATGGTAATTAACTTCTTTTATTATTGACAAATAGTGATTCAATGTTTCTTCTGGAAGCATATTGTAATAGCCACTTTCCAGATTAATATAATCAGGTTTTATTTTATATAAGTTACGAACTGACTTCCAAAAGTTCTCGTCTTTAGAAATAGTTGATGCTGTACCAATTGGTTTGAATACTAGTTGAGTATTCATTGATTTTCCAAGCTGAGGCAATCCTAAGCCTCCAAGAGTGATGCTTTTTAAAAAAGTTCTTTTGTGCATGAGCTTACATATATGAATACTGAAGTTAAGATTATAAATCTTTGTGCATTCATGTTTTCCTTAATTTCATTCAATGAGAGTTTTAGTATTAGTTGGATTTTTTTTGGCTTGCTTTATTACAATAGTAAATGCTCAACAATTGCCCATTTTCAAGGATGCTTCGTATGCAACTGAACAACGAGTAGCCGATTTAATTAAAAGAATGACCCCCACAGAAAAATTCTGGCAATTATTTATGATTCCTGGAGATTTAGGTAATAACCCTGCATTATATAAGAATGGGATTTTTGGTTTTCAAGTGAGTGCAGCTTCGTCGCAAACTGGGGTAGGAGCGCAATTGATGAGTTACAATACAAAAGAAAATGCTTTATTACTTGCCCAAAAAATTAATCAAATACAACGTTATTTCATTAATGAAACAAGACTAGGTATTCCTTTTATACCTTTTGATGAAGCTTTACATGGTTTAGTTAGAAATGGGGCAACTACATTTCCTCAATCAATTGCATTGGCAGCAAGTTTTGATACATCATTAATGAGTGTTGTATCAAATGCAATTGCCATTGAAACCAAAGTGAGAGGAATACGTGATATTCTTTCTCCTGTATTAAATATTGCTACAGATGTAAGGTGGGGAAGAACGGAAGAAACCTATGGAGAAGATCCATTCCTAGTTACACAAATGGCAGCCGCCTACTTGCGTAGTTTTGAAAATTTGGGTATAGTAACAACCCCCAAACACTTTATTGCAAATGTAGGTGATGGTGGTAGGGATAGTTATCCCATTCACCTTAATGAATCTTTTTTAGATGAGTTGCATTTCCCCCCATTTAAAAAGGCAGTTCAACAAATTGGAGCTAGGTCTATAATGACATCTTATAATTCAATTAATGGGACTGCTAGTTCAGCTAATAATTGGTTGTTGAATAAGAAATTAAAACAAGAATGGGGATTTAAGGGTTTTGTAATTTCCGACGCAGGGGCTGTTGGTGGAACTACTGTTTTGCATCATACAACAAAAGATTATCCTGAATCAGGCGCGGCTGCATTAATAAATGGCTTAGATGTGATTTTTCAAACCAATTATGACCACCATCAATTATTTATTACTCCTTTTTTAGATGGTACTATTCCACAAGAGAGAATTGATGATGCAGTTGCAAGAGTATTAAGTGTGAAATTTCAGTTAGGACTTTTTGATAACCCTTATGTAGATGAAACAACGGCAGCTAAATGGGTGAATAATCAATTGCATAAGTCTATTGCAAAAGAAGCTGCTTCAAAAGGGGCTGTGCTATTGAAAAATTCAAACAATGTATTGCCTTTAAGTGCCAAAATAAAAAAGATAGCGATTTATGGTAAAGATGCGGTTGACGCTCGTTTAGGTGGTTATAGCGGGCCTGGGAATGGCATAGTGAATATATTGGAAGGATTAAGAAAAAGAGCCATTCAGGGGCAGCAAATATTTTATTCTGAGGGGGCGAGTATTAATGCTGAAACATTTTCTCTTGTTTCAGATGCTAATTTATTTAGAGATGCAGCATTAAAAAATAAGGGACTAACTGCTGAATATTTTAGTTCTTTAGTTCCCGGTGATTCACTTTGTAAGACTAGCTTTGTAAAAGAGATAAATGAATCTTATACGTTTATGTCTCCAGATAGCAACATTGCTTCTGATCACTATTCAATAAGGTATTCAGGTTATTTAAAACCCAATGAAACTGGATCTTATGAGCTTGCATTAGAAGGGAATGATGGGTATAGACTTTACTTGGATAACCAATTATTAATTAATCAATGGACCAAAGTTTCATACAGAACTTCAACAGCAACCATTTTTTTACAAAAGGGAAAACAATACCAACTAAAAGTAGAATTTTTTGAATCGAAGGGTAATGGGAAAATTAAATTTTTATGGAAGCAAGCCAAGTGGGATAGTTCTGCAATGAAAATTAAACAAGCTGTTGAATTGGCTAAAAAAGTTGATATAAATATCATCATTGCTGGTATTCATGAAGGAGAGTTTCAAGATCGATCTTCTCTAGATTTACCTGGAAGTCAAGAATCGCTAATTAAAACTATTGCATCAACTGGGAAGCCAGTTATTGTTTTATTAGTTGGTGGTAGTGCTATATCAATGGATAAATGGATAGATAAAGTGAATGCTGTCATGATGGTATGGTATCCAGGGGAAGAGGGTGGAAACGCTATAGCAGAACTGCTATATGGAGACGAAAATCCTGCAGGAAGATTGCCTATAACTTTTCCTCAATCAGTTGGACAAGTGCCATTGGTGTATAACCATATGCCCACTGGTAGAGGAGATGATTACCATGATTTAAGTGGGGAGCCTTTATTCCCTTTTGGTTATGGGTTAAGTTATACCCAGTTTAAGTATAGTAATTTATTATTCACAAAAGATACTTTGCAGGGAATTGATTCAATAAAACTTCGATTCGACATTACTAATACTGGAAATAAATTAGGGGATGAAGTTGTTCAAATGTATATAAGAGATGAATTGTCTTCCCTTGCAACACCAGTATTAGCTTTAAAGGCATTTAATCGTGTAAAGTTGAATCCTGGTCAAACAAAAACAGTTGAGTTTGATGTTAATGCAACAATGCTTTCTTTAATAAATGAAGCTGGAAATCGAGTGACAGAAGAAGGGGTTTTTAGAATAATGATAGGCCCTAATAGTAAAGAGTTAGTTTTGAAAAAGAACTTGTATTACAAAAACTAATCAAAGGTAAAGTCGAATATTTATGGTGAGATAAAGCTTGTTTTTTGTAACTTAACAACACAATAAATATTGATGAGATTTTTTTTCTTGTTTTCTTCTTTTTTTTTAACATTTGACTTATTTGCTCAAGACAATTATCCTGTGCCTCCTTTAACGGAAAATAGATTGTTTTATATACAGCATAGCAAAAATTTCAATACCTATGTTTATGATGCTAATTTTATTATCCCTAATCATTTAAGCGAAAAAGAACCTGTTAACATTTACAGAATTGTATATACAGAAGGTGGCATAAAAAAACCATTGACAACATTTCAAAGGAAACTTGCCTACGGAATTGAAGCTTCCAAGATATCATCAAATATTTATAAACTAAAATTAGTTGCCTATTCAGGATTTCAATTGGTGATGAAAATTGGACAAGACGGAAAAGCATATGTTGAAACAACGGTAAATAATCATACTATTATATTAACCAGAATGTTTCTTAAAATGAAAGAGGGGAGGAGTGATTTTAATCCCAAATTGGAGTATGTTTTATTTTATGGATTTGATAATAATGGAAACAAAACGAGTATAAAATTTGTTCCAGTATAAATATTTATATGGTATTTAAATTTTGGTCTACTTTAATTTTTTTAGTTGGTATTGTATTTGTAGATGCTCAAGTAAATTTACCAGTTACATTTTACGCTCAACATAATCAAACTGTGTTTAATTGCGGGGAGCGTATTCACAGTAAAATCTATGTACGATCATTAAAGGGATTGCATATGCAACCATTGAATATTTATGTTGATTGGTATACTGCAGAAGGAAATTTATTGGCTCATCAAATATATCTTACCAACTTTGGTGGAGCTGAAGCAAGTTTCCAAGTTCCCACTGATTATCCATTGTCGTTTCTACGTATGCGGATGTATACATTGGCGTCTTTAAAGCAACTGCCCAATATGCAGTTTTCAGATCAAGTAATTTTTGTACATCAACCTACAAATTTTTCGGTAAAGAATCAGCAAGACAGTTTATTGCCCAATACCTTAAAAGATCAATCTGATGAATTGATTAATGTAAAAAAAGTGGCAACATCATTTAATGCAAAAGGAAGAAATGAATGGGTTATCGAAAATAGGAGCAGAGAGTTCATGAATCTTTCACTTTCTATTGTTGAAGAAGAGAGTTTTGAGCCACCCAGGTATAGTATCTTACAGCATTTTAAGCATCCCAACTTAGCTAACCAGAATCTCTTAAGTACTTATTATGATGCATTTGTTCAAGTGAAAGGTATTATTAAGTTGACTGATTTAAAACCTGAAAATGCGAATCTTGTTTTTTCATTGTTTAAAAGAGGACAAATGCCAATTATTGATCAAGTTCCATTATCTAATGATGGTAGTTTCTTCATTGATCGATTAATTTTTACTGATTCTGCGCAATTGTCCCTGCAATTAGATTACAAAGGGAAACGGAATCAAAAATTTGAATTGTCTTATCAACAGTTGGGTTTGTTTAAAACAGCACCTGTGGTTGCATTTAATTTTTCAGATTCTTTTCCCGTTTTTTATGCTAGATATAAAGCAACTAATTGGATGAATTATCAAAAGCAGGATGAAAATGAAGTGGTAGTTTATGCAAAAACTAAATCAGCGCTTGAATTGCTAGAAGCTAAATATGCCACAGGACTTTTTAAAGGAGGCGATGCAGTAGATTTTAATATGATGTTACCTAATGTTCGATCTTTCCCAACCTTATTTCATTTTTTGCAAGGGAAAGTACCTGGTTTGCAAATATTTTTTCAAAGTGCTACTTCCACTCAGGCAATGGACTCAGCAGTTACTGCAGGACGAAAAGAAGAAGAGTCTGGTATTTTTGGAACACCTAAGTTTTCATGGCGTTCTAATCAAGATCAAATAAAGTTTTTTCTAAATCAAGTTCCGGTTTCTGTGGATGCATTATTACAGTTGCCTATGGCAGATATTGCATACATCAAAGTATTTAGACCACCATTTTTAGGGGCAGGAATGGGGGCGCCAAACGGTGCAATTGCTGTATATACGAAGCAAGGGGATGAAGCCGATTATATTCCTAAAAAGTCTAAACTTACTGGGTTTATATTGCAAGGGTATACTAGTCATATTCCTTTTCTATTACCTGATTATTCATCAGAAAAAAAGAAAGCGGTAATTGATAAACGAAAAACATTATTGTGGGTTCCAACGATACATTTGAATCATGATAAACCTAATCAAGGGTTTATTTATTTTAATAATGATCGAAGTAAAAAGCATAGAATGATTCTTGAGGGTGTTAGACAAAATGGGGATTTAATAAGAAAAGAGTGGATAGTTGAGTAAAAGACTACAACTTATTTTGTGAATATTAATGTTTGGATTATATTTGCAGCCCCTTAAGGGTATGGCTGCGTAGCTCAACTGAATAGAGCATCTGACTACGGATCAGAAGGTTTTAGGTTTGAATCCTAACGCGGTCACTAAAAGAAGCCACTGTAACATATGTTATGGTGGCTTTTTTGTTTGTCATTTTACTGTAAAAGTTAATATTAAGGTTTTATTAAGTATTTGATTCGCCTTATTTAATGTAATTTTGGACCACAAAACCGTTTTGGTCTAAAAGTTTATGGTAAAAGAAGAGATTTTCAAAGAAGACATTATTAGGGAAGCGCAAAAGCTATTCCAAACCTATGGTCTTAAGAAAACCACCATGGAAGATATTGCCAAAGCTTTAGGCAAGGGCAAAAGCACGCTGTATTACTATTACCAAAGCAAAGAGCAAATTTTTGAAGAAGTTCTTCAAAAAGAGCTTCAGGAAGTTTTCATTCAAACCCAATTTGCCGTTGAAACAGTTGATTCTGCCGAAGAAAAATTAAAGATTTTCGCTGTCACAAGAATTAAGGTGCTTAGCAATATGTTGAACTTATATCGCTTGGTTTGTGGTGATTTTGTTGAACATGCTTCTTGTGCTAAAGGCTTATTTAATGAATACTCCCAAAAGGAAATCAATTTGATTAAGTCCATTTTAGAATTTGGAATTAATAGTGGGGAGTTTAGTAAAGCACTTTCTCAGGAAATGGATCTATTGCCTTCGGTGGTGGTTAGCAGTATTAGGGGAATTGAACGAGATTTTTTTAATGATAAATTGATTGGATTGGAGCATCGAATTGGTGCAATTTCTAATCTGATGGTAAACGGATTAAAAAACAAATAGAATAATATAAAAGAACACGGAATATGAAACAAAACATCGCCCCTGCAGAAGGGAAGTTGGGCATCTTAATTCCTGGTTTAGGTGCCGTAGGTACAACCATGATAGCAGGTGTAATTGCAGTAAATAAAGGCTTATCTCAGCCTGTTGGTGCTTTAACCCAAATGGGAAATATTCGTCTTGGAAAAAGAACAGAGAATCGTTATCCCTTAATTAAAGACTTTGTGCCTTTGGCAAATTTAACGGATATCGTTTTTGGTGGATGGGATGTCTATGCAGACAATGTTTTTGAAGCTGCTGCAAACGCAAAAGTATTAGAGCCAATGTTGTTGCACGCAGTTAAGCCAGAATTGGAAGCAATTAAGCCAATGAAAGCTGTTTTTGATCGTGAGTATGTAAAGAATTTAGATGGTACTCATATAAAAGAAGGGAAGTCTAAATACGATCTTGCAGAGCAAGTGATTAATGATATAGAGCAGTTCAAAAAAGACAATGGATGCTCAAGGGTGGTGATTGTATGGTGTGGTTCAACTGAGAAATATATTGAAACTTCTGCTGTTCATGAAACACTTGAAGCATTTGAAGCCGGTTTACATAATAGTGATCCTGCAATTGCACCAAGTATGATTTATGCATACGCTGCGCTTAAATTAGGAATTCCATTTGCAAATGGGGCACCTAACTTAACTGTTGATATTCCTGCATTAGAAGCATTGGCTAAGAAAACGCAAACCCCAATTGCTGGTAAAGATTTCAAAACTGGTCAAACTTTAATGAAGACCGTTTTAGCTCCAGGATTACATGCTAGAGCATTAGGTATTAAAGGTTGGTTTTCCACTAATATCTTAGGGAATAGAGATGGTTTAGTATTAGATGATCCAGATAATTTCAAAACTAAAGAAGTGTCTAAACTAAGTGTATTAGAAGATATACTTCAACCTGAAATTAATCCTGCTTTATATGGAGACTTATACCATAAAGTTAGAATTAACTATTACCCTCCTCACGGTGACAATAAAGAGAGTTGGGACAATATTGATATTTTTGGTTGGTTGGGTTATTCCATGCAAATCAAGATTAACTTTTTATGCCGCGATTCTATTTTAGCTGCTCCAATAGTATTAGATCTTGCCTTATTTATGGACTTGGCTAAGCGTTCAAATATGAGTGGAATTCAGGAGTGGTTATCATTCTACTTTAAGTCTCCTCAAACCTTACCAGGGTTAAGACCGGAGCATGATATATTTAAACAACTTATTAAGTTGCAGAATACTTTGCGTCATATTATGGGTGAAGATTTAATCACACATCTTGGATTGGATTATTACCAAGATGTAGTGGAAGCTCTATGATAAAATTACACCAAATACTGACCAGCTTTTTTGGGATTGGATTTATCTCAAAGGGGGGCGGAACCGTGGCAGCTATTGCAACATGCTTTATATGGTATGTTGCAATAGCCGAGCCCAATTCTTTGCTTACAATCCTAATAACAATATTAGTTACACTATATGGTGTATGGGGTGCTAATCAAGTAGAAGCTAGTTGGGGTAAAGACAGCAGTAAAGTAGTTATAGATGAAGTTGCTGGGATGATGATTTCTTTATTGTTTGTTCCTATTACTGAAGCAAATCTACTAGTGGCTTTGATATTGTTTCGATTTTTTGACATTACAAAGCCATTATTAATTCATAAGCTAGAAAATTGGCCAAAGGGTTGGGGGGTAATGGGTGACGATGTATTAGCTGGCATATATAGCAATGTTGTTTTACAATTATTAATCTACTTTAATATATGGTAAAGCCCATTTTTTTTAAAGCCCAGGCATCATCACTTATTGCATCAGCAACTGATTTTGCTTTAACCATTTTTTTGGTTGAAGTTGTTCATTTTGTTGCAATCGTAGCAGCAGCCATTGGTACAATTACGGGTGGAGTTGTAAATTTTTTATTGGGAAGAAACTGGGTTTTTAGAGCAGGGGCCAAGCCTATTCCTAAGCAAGCAATTCGCTATTTATTGGTTTGGATAGGTAACTTTTTTTTGAATATAGCTGGAATGGCATTAATGGTTAACCTATTGCATGCTAACTATATTTTTTCTAAAATATTAATATCCCTTTTAGTAGGTGTTTTCTATAATTACTTATTACAAGGTAAATACGTTTTTAAATAATAGGGTCTATGAAAGACAAATTAGGGTTTAAAATATTTGCATCATTTTTAATGATGTTATTTATAACAACAATCAGTGCACAAGAAACGGTTGTTAAGGGGATTGTAGTTGACTCTCTCACCAAACGTCCTTTACAAG
>JBKBWE010000361.1:0-2311 GCA_046289145.1 Sediminibacterium sp. | reverse complement strand
ATTTGCTCGTAAGAAAAAAACTCCACCAATTCTTTCAACGAATTCACGCCATATACTTCTATATCATTCACCATACTAGCTTCCTTCGCATTTACTTTAGGAACAATCAATCCCCTAAACCCTTCTTTGCGTGCTTGTATAGCAATGGGTAATGCGCCTTTAATACCATTAACTGCTCCATCTAAACTGAGTTCACCCATCACCACAAAATCTTTTAGTTTTTCCGCATGGTCTAATTGTTCACTCGCGCCTAAAATTCCCAATGCAATGGGCAAGTCTAAAGCAGAACCCGATTTACGAATATCTGCAGGTGCTAGGTTTACAATTACTTTGGTTCTTGGCATATGAAAGCCCATATTCTTAATGGCGCTTTCCGTACGGTGTAGACTCTCCCGCACCGCACTATCGGGCAAACCCACTACTGCATAGCCTTGGCCCATACTTACATTTACTTCTATACTAATGGTGATGGCATCTACCCCTTGCACCGAACTGCCAAAAGCTTTTACAAACATGTTCTTGTTTTAATAACACAAAATCAGCATTTGAGCTGGTATAATTATTCGTGTTTATACCTAACTTTCGTCCATGAAAAAACGGTGGCTATTATTCATTTTGTTGATTGCAATGGTGCAAGTAAATGCACAGTGGAAACCTTTTCGTTTTGCGTTTATCTCAGACACGCATATTGGGTCTCCTAACGGAAGCGCTGAAGAAGATTTACGCAGAACGGTAGCTGATATCAATAGCATGAATGATATTGCATTTGTGGTACTCACTGGTGATATAACCGAATTAGGAACGGATGCAGAAATTAAGTTAGCCAAAGAAATTTTAGCTGAATTAAAAGTACCCTATTATATCATTGCTGGTAATCATGATACAGGTTGGAGTGAAAGTGGTGGGGTGAGTTTTGGAAAGATTTTTGGTTACGATAAATTCAGTTTTAATTTCAATGGCATTCAATTTATTGGTTGCGCTTCGGGTCCTTATGTTAGAATGAGTGATGGTCATATTCCACGTGATGCAGTGAATTGGTTAGACCTAGAATTAAAAAAATTACAAACAAATCAACCCGTTGTTTTTTTAAATCATTATCCGTTGGATAAAGATTTAGACAACTGGTATGAAGCAGTAGATCGTTTAAAGAACCATCGCACATTGGCAGTATTAAATGGACATTGGCATACCAATAGAAGAATGCAGTATGAAGATTTACCAGCTGTAGTGGGCAGGTCCAATCTCAGGGCCAAAGCGGCTTACGGCGGATACAATTTGGTAGACGTACGATTAGACTCTATGATTTTTGCAGAACGCACACCTGGTATTGAAACTAAAAAAGCATGGACAGGCATAGACTTAAGCAAGAATGATTATAGCCCCAACAAAAAATTTTATCGCCCTGATTATTCCATGAACGATAGCTTTCCTTCCGTAAAAGCACGTTGGGTATACGCCTCTGATGCGAATGTAATTTCAACACCTGCAGTTACTAGCAACTTAGTCATTTTTGGAAATAGTTTGGGCAGTATTGATGCCATTTCAAAATCAACAGGGAAAAGGAAATGGTCATATAAAACCAAGGGGGCTATTTATTCAAGCCCTGCCATTGCACAAAACAAAGTAGTAGTTGCTTCAGGTGATGGTAGTATCTATTGTTTAAATACCAATAATGGAAAACTCATTTGGCAATTCAAAGCAGAAGCCGCTGTATTGGGCTCTCCTTTAATTCATGACAACAAAGTGTATATAGGTGGAAGTGATCATCAATTTAGGTGCATTGACCTTGCTACTGGAAAACAGCGTTGGAGTTTTGGGGAGTTAGACGGACCAGTGGTAAGTACCCCTGTATTCAGTAACGGTAAAATTATTTTCGGTTCTTGGGATCGTCACTTGTACGCATTAGACGCTTATACAGGAAGCCTTTCATGGAAATGGAACAATGGCTCAATGGTGCGGAATTTTGCACCTGCGTCTTGTATTCCTGTGGTGCAAGATGATATTGTATACATAGTTGCTCCTGATCGTTTTTTAACAGCCATCGATTTAAACAATGGCAATACTTTATGGAGAACCAAGGAAGTAAGTGTGCGAGAATCAATTGGTATTTCTGCTGATGGAAAATGGCTGTATTGTAAAACCATGTCGGATGGATTTGCTGTTTTTCCTACTGGAAGAACATTGCAAACATTGGCATGGAAAAAGGATTTTGGTTTTGGATATGAACATGTACCCAATATGCCCATTGAAAAAAATGGTAAAGTTTATTTTGGCACCAAGAGTGGCATAGTGTATGGGGTAGATCCTTATA
>JBKBWE010000067.1:0-11253 GCA_046289145.1 Sediminibacterium sp. | reverse complement strand
ACTCTAACAGCAGTCCCCCCTACTGTGCTCATTCCTGCATCAATGGCCACAAATCCTGTCTGCATGATCATACTACCAATATTAATGCTGACTCCTCCTTTAGGCAACACAGAGATTCCTCCATCACGTTGTAGTTTAAACTTGTCGGGGCTTTTGAAAAACACTTTCACTCTACCAATTGGCGCTTTAATGAAAGCCACATCTGTTTTCATTCTACCGTCAGCAGTATAATCTTTTACTTTTTCTAATTTGGCTTTTACTTTCATCACCAAAGCATTCATGTCTTGTGCGTTCAGCGGAGCTGAAAGAGACAAAGCAGTAAAAAGAACCAATAGTATTTTATTCAATATCATCTTCATAAAGGGGTGATTAACTGAGAATATCTTTTTTTCTAAATAACCAAACAGCACTGCCCACAAACAAAACAATATGAACGGCTAAAACAGTGGCAGAACGAATAATTTTATCTGGATACTGAATACTTCCTATAATTGCTTCGTTGGCATCATTCACTTTAAAGTCAAAAAACTCTTTCCAAGTAATCATATGTGTAGTGAACAAATAAGGTTTAATTAAATTAAACAATGGAATGTTCATTGTACTAAGAATAGTACATACAATAATTACACTCATGGTTGCAACAATTGGACCTATAGAGTTTTCTGCAAAAAAAGATAAAAAGAAACCCAATGCAGCAACAGTAACCATCGCCAATGCGGCAAAGCAGAATGCCCCAGCATAACGCCAAAAAACATCTGACTCTTTTACAATTACTACATAACTGCTTTTCATTAAAAACAAATCATCTGTTCCAAAAATCAACATGCTTAAAAACAAGCCCATGATGGCAATCCATATCAACAACAGTAACGTATAAATAACGGATGCAATAAACTTTGCCATTACTATTGCAGTTCTTGATTGTGGCTTAGTCAATAAAATTCTAAGCGTACCCATAATGGCTTCTCCTGAAATCATATCTGCAGCAATCAATGCAATCAATAAAGGCACATGCACCAATAAAAGTTGAAGAATAACATAGCAAATAAAATAGCCATTTAATATTTTACCATCTACACTAAATGAGTTGGCAAAGTCGGCCATAACAAAATCGGCATATTCTTTACCATCTACCAATAAACCCAATTGTATTACGCCAATCAGGGCAGTAATAGCAGCAAAAGACAAATAAGTTCTTGGTCTTTTAAATACTTTGTATAACTCAATTTGTAAATGTTCCCACATGTTGTTTTCCTGCTGTTACTTGTAAAAAATAATCTTCCAGACTATGTCTTGCCTGTAAGGAATAAATATCAACGCCAGATGCAGCTAACATCCTATTGAAATTGGGTATATCTTCTTTATTTAAACCAACCATAATTTGTCCTTCTCTTTCTGGCAATAAATTGTTTGCCCAAGTGGAAGATTGTATAGCTTGATTAGCTATTTCATTATTAGCCACACTTATTTGTAAAATGGTTTGCTGATCATTAAATAGTTCAGCCGAAGAACCTTCTACCAATTTCTTGCCTTTGTCAATAATTAAAATACGGGTAGCAATTTGTTCAATCTCATTTAATAAATGAGAGGAAACAATTACAGTTTTTTTCATTTCCCTTGATAATATCAAAATTAAATTTCTAATATCAGCAATACCTTGTGGGTCTAACCCATTGGTTGGTTCATCTAAAATGATTAATTGAGGATTATGCACTAAAGCAATGCCTATTCCCAATCGCTGTTTCATTCCTTGAGAAAAAGTTTTAACGGTATCATGAGCCCTAGACGCAAGGCCTACCATTTCCAATTGATCCATCAACATTTTATTAGTTGGCTTTACCCCGCTCAACTTGGCAAACAACTTAAGGTTTTCATAGGCAGATAAGTACTTGTACACGTCTGGCTTTTCAATAACAGCACCTATTTGTTGCAAAATTTCTTTGCGGTGCTTGTATAAGTCATATCCAAAAATAGATATCTCACCACTGGTTGGAGTAAT
Source organism: Sediminibacterium sp. (assembly GCA_046289145.1). GTDB lineage: Bacteria > Bacteroidota > Bacteroidia > Chitinophagales > Chitinophagaceae > Sediminibacterium. The sequence goes on along the minus strand of JBKBWE010000067.1, from coordinate 9,254 downwards.
GAGCGTTAATAACATTCGAATAGTGGTGCTTTTCCCTGCACCATTTTGACCTAGGAAACCATACACATCCCCTGATTCAACCGAAAAGGAGAGTTGATTGACTGCGGTGAGGTTATTGAACTGCTTGGTGAGTTGTGATACTTTTACTATTTGTTGCATCGTATTCTATAACAACAAAACTAGTTAAGATGTTTAAACTTTTAGGTATTGCTGAAGGGCTTTTACATAATCTTCAAACGCTTTAATACCCACCGGGGTCACTTTACAAGAAGTTTGAGGGTAGTTATCCTTAAATTGTTTAATTACTTCAATATAACCAGCGTCTTTTAATTTTTGAACCTGCACACTCAAATTGCCCGCAGTAGCATTCGTTTTCTCCCTTATAAAGGTGAATTCAGCTTCTTTAACGCTAATAAGTAAACTCATTATTGCTAATCTTAACTGCGAATGTAATATGGGATCTAGTTCTTTAAACATTTGAATGATTCTGAGCCAAGTATTTTTTTCTTAAAATGATACCAGGTATAAACCAGCATACCAAAGCAGCAATAGACCCTAATAACATATCGAATCTACTTTCAGTAAATAGACTTAATAAAAACAACCCATAAGTAACGATTGCTCCATACTTCATAGGATTAAACTTTTTTACTAAACCTGTAACCATTGTTGGGAAAGCATAAAATAATATATATATAGAATAAAGGGAGGGAGTAAATGGCCTAATAACTTCATCAGGACGACCGTCCGAAAAATGCTTCATCAAGGTCCAACCTTCTTCAGCAATTAATTTTTCAGTTTGAACAGGAACTATATTTTGATAAAATCCCATTGCAAAAAGACTGATGCCAAAAACCAGCCAAACTGAATTCACCAAATCGTCATCGTACTGCTTGGCTTTTTGTATTTTTTTCTCTTTGATAGAAATATATACCTGAGGTATAATGGCAGCTAAAACCAACCACCAGATATCAAACCATAATTTAAAATCATAGGTTCGTTGTAAAAAATTCATAAACGAAGCAATCGAAACAACTGCCCCCCACAACAAAGAACCAATCCCTGTATCGTGGTAACTCCCTTTTGCTTTTTTGATCATTTCAGCAATTAGCTGTAAACTCTCTTGTTCTGAAAATTTGGTCTCATTTGCCATTGAAAGAATTTTTAAACTTTGCGCGTAATATATACCCAGGAATAATCCAAGCGCTAATTACTGCTGGTAATAGCAACAAGATTATTTCTTTTGAAGAAATATAAACTGCTAAAACAGACAAGACCCAGCAAACTATGCCACCAATTTTAAGTGGTGCAAAACGCATAATGGCGCCTGTTAAAAAAGTAGGCATGCCATACAACAATAAAATGAGTGCATACATCAATTGCCATCCTCCAAGCTTCAATGAAACAAAAGAAACCACCCCCATACTAATTCCAAACACCATCCAAACATAACCAATCATTTCATCGGTATATTTTTTTACTGTTTCCTTTTTCTCTTTCTGTTTTAAATAGTAGAATTGGTAGCCTAAAGCAACAAGAGTTAGCATCCAAATGAGTCCAGTGTTCGCACCCATAGAAGTGTAGCTTAGCAAAGCATATTGACCTAATGAGCAAATAAAAATAATCCATCCCCACAAAAGATAGAGTGTACCATTTTCAGAGTACCTATTTTGCGCTTTATTAATCATGCTTTCGATTAATGCAAGGCTAGAGTGGGCAGAGAATTGCTCTTGATTACTCATACAATCAGTTTAGAAATATAAAGATACCCCTGCCAATAGTAGCAGGGGTAAAATAGATACACAAGTTACTGACAAGCAGCTAATAATTGTTCAGCTTGCTCCTTACCCCAACTTGGATGAAAAGCTGAAGCAGGCTTAAAATTGCCATACAATTCCACTGACTTTTCAAATAATTTTTTAGCAACCGATTTGCCACCACCGAAAGCTTCGGGTACATTCATTAAATATTGTCCTTCTAATAAATAAGGTCTAGGATTATTGGGATCAATGGCCTTAGCTTTTGCAATAGCTTCAGCTGCAACAGCACCATAAGATTGCCATCTACTCATTGGGTCAACTACTAATTGCATAACTGCTACTTGTTGCTTTAAGCAAAAAATTTCCGCATTCTCTTTTTCGATAGCTTCTGCTTTTGCAATCAAATCTTTAACTTTTTCAGCAGCTTTATCTTTATCTGCAGCAGGATTCATGAATGCAGCAATCGTATAATTTCTTGCAGCATAATAATAAGGTAGCCACTGGGTTTTTTCTGCATCTCCTACTCTTTCAAAAAAAGAAGCAACTGCAGTCATATCATCTGCTGATTTACTTTCTTTCATTTTGCTTAACCCATTCTGCATAGCAGATTCATATTTAGTTTGTGCATTCAATCCAATAGTTGCGAAAAGTGCAACAGCCATTATTAATTTTTTCATGATTTTATATTTTTAGCTTTAAGTAGAATTATTTGTTTTTTAATTTTTGGTATTCGTTTTCAATAGAATTAACTCGATTGCCTTGATATGCTTTTAGGTATTGAAATACCAATCCGATACCCCAACCAAGTATGGGCCAAATTGGCCAGAAATGATCTAGATTTCCTGACGTAAAATACCAGATACCAATTAAGAAAAGGTTTACAAAAACATAGCTTAACAAGCTCCATTTAAATCCTACCCTTTCTTTAGCAATTTGCCAAAGCACTTCATCTTTTGGTTCGTTCATGTTTGAGTTGTTCATGTTGTTTAGTTTAAGTTTTATTAAAGATTGTTATTGATGTTTTGTTGAGAACGATCTACACCCCAGCTAAGAAAAATGCCTAAGAAAAAACTTCTGTCAGCAGGAGGATTCACTTCAGATCTAATTAATTCTCCGTTAGTATCTCTTAACCGGTTACTGTAATTATATCCAAAAATTTGTCTTTCATTAAATACATTGTTAACTCCAAGGACTACTACTGCATTGGCTTTACCAATTTTGGGTAACCAGTTCAAGCTAAAATTATTTGAACTGTATCCAATTGTTTTATCAGATAAGAACTCTTTAGAAGACCTGTTGGGATTAAAATAGGGTCTACCTGTACTCCAATTATAACTCCAGTTTACACCAAACATATTCTTCACCCAGAACTTCTTTAAAACCACACTACCGCTATGTGTTGCTGCAAATGTGGGTTGTACTAAAGCAGTGTAATTATTGTAATCTCTTTTGGTATCTAGGTAAGAATAACTAATCCAGTAGTCAAAATTTTTGAATGTTTTTTTATCCCTCCAAAAAAGCTCTACCCCTTTAGCATAACCTAATCCATTGTTGCTAACAGTAGTAGGAAAACTATTGGAAGTTTTTAAAAGACTAATATAGTCTTTGTAAAATGCTTGAACTCGAAAAGTATAACTACTAGAAATATGTTGATAGGTTAAAATATAGTGATCGGCTCTTAAAAAATTAACTGGAGGTTGATTGATTAAATACCTTCTTTCAGGCGTTTGATAAAAGATGCCATAATCTGCGGTCACTTGACTATTTTTTCCTAGCTTATAAGATAGCGCTGCTCTTGGGGCTAAATTCATTTTATTTAATAAACTACTATGCTCAATCCTTACCCCTGGTCTGAAAGCCAATTCATTGGTAATATATAAATCAGCTTCTGCAAATCCTGCTTTATAAAAATCATTTACCCTAGATGGAAAAAATCCATTACTATTTTGAAAGCGACTACTGTCGGAATTGTTCCATACTTCTGTACCAAAACGGATGGTGTTAATTGCACCAAATCTCTTATCAACCACTATTCTACCTTGCAACATCCATTGATGGGCATTTAGTGAAAAGCCAGTTTGGTCTATAGCTGTAATAGCAGTTGCAGTAACTGGTTGATATTGTTGATTTTGAACTTGGGTTACTATTTCATCTTTATTATAGCTCACACTAGCTGCTATATTCATTTTCCATCCATTACCTAAAAACTGTCGATAGCTTATATTGGTAAATAAATTATGATTTTTTAAGCTGAACGCATTCCATAAACCAATGCTGTCTAAAGAAGGATTTCTTACTCCCAAAGAACCAGCGTTATAATAAGCATAGAGTTTAAATACCCCATTATTTTTTGTTTTAAATCGATAATTAAGATCGGCTGTATGAAAATCTGGCACTTTAAAAAAGTCTGGGGCTTGAGGAACCAATTTTTGGTAGACTGCTAGGTTGGTCCAATTGTAACTAAACCCGAAACTTGATTTTTTGTTGTTGGCTACTTGTTGCAAACCAACTGATGCAAACAAAGGAGATAGCCCCACTTGCAATTCAGATTTTTCAGGAATATCTATACTCTCTAAACTAAGCACACTGCTTAAAGCTTGTCCATATAAAGCGGAATATCCGCCACTACTAAATACCGTTCCACTAAACAAGAATGGAGAAAATCTGCCTCTTTGTGAAATGCCTGGAACACTGCTGTAAAAGAAATTATTAACCACTGTTCCATCTATGATAATCTTAGCTTCTTCAGCAGAACCTCCTCTAATAAATAAACCTTCTTGCTCGCCTACTTTTTGCGCACCTGGCAATGTTTGAATGGTAGCAGAAATATCTGCATTTGCTCCAGCCGTGGTTGCTATATCCAACGCTTTTAAAACTGTTCCTTTCTTTTTATCGCTCGCTTCATAAGATCCGGCTGTGATGATTACCGCTTTTAGCTCATTAATTTCTTCTTTTAAGATAAAGCTGATGACCACTGAATCAGTTCCTAAAACAACTGGAAGCTCCATGGTCTTATACCCCATATTACTAGCCACCAATAGCGCATTTCCTTTTTCGGTTGTTTTAAATGAGAAAGATCCAGTGGAATCAGACATCGTTCCATCATAGCTGTCTTTAATGGCAATATTGGCCCCAGCTAAAATTCGCCCTTTATTATCTTTTACAGTTCCTTTTACAAGTACTTGGGCTTTTAATAAGTTTGCTAGCAGTATACCAGCTATAAAGATTAAAACTGTTTTCATTTTTTTTGATTGACCACACAAACGTAGACTAGTTTATTTTATAAACCAAATTATTTTATAAATATTTTTTTCTTAAGTCAACTATTAAATGAACTATATTGTTATAGTATTGATAATGAACAATTTATGGAAAGAAAAGCTATTTTTCTTACTGCAGAATGGGAATACCTAGTGATGTTGAATTACCAAATTCCTCCAGAAATTTTGATTCCTTACCTCCCTAAGGGTACCCAATTAGACCTCTATAATGACAAAGCTTTAGCTAGTGTAGTAGGATTCTTATTTAATAAAACAAAGGTATTTGGCTTACAATGGCCATTTCACACCAATTTTGAAGAAGTAAATCTTCGCTTTTATGTAAAACGATACGATGGCAACATATGGAAAAGAGGAGTTGCATTCATTAGTGAAATTGTTCCAAAACATATAATAGCTTGGATGGCCAATGCATTGTACAACGAACATTACAGCAGAATGCCTATGAAACACCAAGCACATATTGAAAATGATTTTTTACAATTGAATTACGAATGGCAGAACAAGCAGCAATGGAATGGTTTAAAAGTGAAAGCCCTGAATCGTCCAATTCCTATAGCGCCAGACTCAGAAGAGGAATTTATTTTTGAACATTACTGGGGTTATAACCAACTCAATAAAAACACTTTGATTGAATATGGAGTAGAACATCCTAGTTGGAAAATTTATCCAGTAACTTATTACGAACTAAACGCAGATATAGCAGGCTTGTATGGCACTGAATTTGTTCCTTACCTAACTAAAGAACCTCATAGCATCATGCTTGCCAAAGGGTCTGCAGTCACTATTCGCAAACCCAGCTTTTTTAAAGTTTGATGTCAATAATAAAGCAAGAACATCAATTAACCTATGCTACAACAGCCACTAAATTCAATAGTTGTTTAGCGAGTGCTTGATTTCCCTCCAATTTAACCATTGGATAAATATCCTTGGGCGAAACACCCTTAGTGAAAAGCTTCCATGCAATATCTGCGGGCATAACTGATCTTGCATATAAATTATTTAAAAGCAAATCCTGCTGAATCTTCCATTGCCCATCTTTATATTGCAAATAACAACTAGCACCCATTGAGCCAGTCACTTCCAATGCAACAACTGCTTCATCGGGCGCATGATGATCTTTCAATAAATAAGGAAGTCCTAAAAAAAACGTTTGCATAAATGGAGCAAAAAATGTTGCTATCATCAATGCTTCTGTTTTTCCAACTGCTTCTCTAATTTGTAATTGATGATGGTATTTCTCCGTGTATTCTCTTGCAACATGGAACCAATTCATAGAGGTTGACTCTCCAGCCCATGCAACTGAAAAAACAGCTTTTTCATAAGGGGCTAACTCACATAACAATTGGGTATGAATTGGACCAGTTAATTCTAGAAATTCAACTAATTGAACAGGACTGAACCTTTTTGCAGCAACAATAAAACTGGCATTTAATTGATTGATATATTTAACCAAGGATTGATAATCTTGTTGAGAAGGCCCACTGTCTGCAAAATGTTTATCTCTTAAAACAGCAATCCCTCTTACGGTTGTATCGAGTAAATGTGCCACAATATCTTTTACACTCCAATCTTTTGCTACTGTAGACTTATTCCAATCAGCAGGTTCCAAATGTTTTAACAACTGAATCAATGATTCATGTAGGGGCATGAATAAATGAGCAGTTTCTAAAAAAGTAGCTTGTTGCATGTATTAAAAATAAAGAAAAAAAAAGAGGCTGTCTTAAAAAGACAACCTCTATATGATTATTTAACCTTAATCTTTATTTATACTGTTCGCCAATACCTTTAGCTAACTCGGTCATTTTCTTCAAACCATCTTCAGGTAGGTTTCCTTTCTTAAATTCTGCTAATACATCTGGTAATTTGTTCTCCATTTCCATTAAGAAATGTGCTTCAAATTCTTTTACTTTTTTAACCGCTACTTCGCGTAAAAGACCCAATGTACCTAGGTAGATAATGGCAACTTGCTTTTCTACAGACATTGGAGAATATTGCAATTGCTTTAATATTTCTACGTTTCTAGCACCTTTGTCAATTACTGATTTGGTTGCAGCATCTAAGTCTCCACCAAATTTAGAGAACGCTTCCAACTCACGGTAAAGCGCTTGGTCTAATTTAAGTGTACCAGCCACTTTTTTCATAGACTTAATCTGCGCGTTACCACCCACACGGCTTACAGAAATACCTACGTTAATAGCTGGACGAATACCTGCGTTAAACAAGTTACCTTCTAAGAAGATTTGTCCGTCGGTAATAGAAATTACGTTGGTAGGAATATAAGCAGATACGTCACCTGCTTGTGTTTCAATAATTGGCAAAGCTGTTAAAGAACCACCACCTTTTACTAAATGTTTGATTGACTCAGGAAGGTCATTCATGTTTTTAGCTACATCATCATTGGCAATTACTTTAGCAGCTCTTTCCAATAAACGACTATGCAAGTAGAATACGTCACCAGGATATGCTTCACGACCTGGAGGTCTTCTTAATAACAAAGACACTTCACGGTATGCAACCGCTTGTTTTGATAAGTCATCAAATACAATCAATGCTGGTCTACCGGTATCTCTAAAGAATTCACCAATTGCTGCACCCGCAAATGGAGCATAGAATTGTAATGGAGCAGGATCAGATGCAGAAGCTGCAACGATGGTGGTGTAAGCCATTGCGCCATTGTCTTCTAAGGTTTTCATTACCCCAGCAACAGTTGATGCTTTTTGACCAATCGCAACATATATACAGTAAACAGGCTTGCCTGCGTCAAAAAACTCCTTTTGGTTAATAATAGTATCAACGCAAATAGCTGTTTTACCAGTTTGACGGTCACCAATAACCAACTCACGTTGGCCACGACCCACTGGAATCATTGCATCAATTGCTTTGATACCAGTTTGTAATGGTTCTTTTACAGGCTCACGATAAATAACCCCTGGTGCTTTACGCTCCAATGGCATTTCGTATAATTCACCTTTGATAGGACCTTTACCATCAATTGGTTCACCTAAAGTATTAATAACACGACCAACTACTCCTTCACCTACTTTGATAGATGCAATCTGTCCGGTTCTTTTTACTTTGGCACCTTCTTTAATGCTTCCGCTTTCACCCATTAAAACCACACCCACATTGTCTTCTTCAAGGTTAAGGGCAATTGCTTTAACACCGTTTTCGAATACTACCAGTTCTCCGCTTCGTACACCATTAAGGCCGTACACACGGGCAATACCATCACCCACCTGCAATACGGTTCCTACTTCTTCTAGTTCGGCAGAAGCATTGAAATTGCTGAGTTGCTGTCTCAGTATCGCTGATATTTCATCTGGTTTAATATCTACCATTTTGTATGATTTAAAAGTTGATCTTAATGTATATGGTTATCGAATATTTGGAACAAATTGATTTTGAAGGAACTGTTTTTTAATTTCACGCAAATCAAATGCAATACTTGCATCCACTTGTTTATTATTAAATTCCAAAACAAAACCCCCAATTAATTTTTCATTTACAGCAGTTTCTAATTCAACTGAAGTGAAATTATTGGCCTTTTGCACGCTTGCTTCAATGGACTTTTTCAACTCTTCAGAAACAGGCACTGCAGTAGTAAGTTTTACTTGATGTATTCCTTTAATTGCATTGTATTGATTAATAAATGCGTTAGCAATCTCAGGCAAATCACGCTCTCTACCTTTTTTGACCAATAGATTGCAAAAGAGTGCAGTTAGTTCAGATACTTTACCATTAATTACTGCAACCAACATTTTTTCTTTTTGATCTGCCTTAATAATAGGACTACGTAGCATATTCAAAAAATAGCGACTTGCTTTGCAAATAGCTTGTATATACTGCATATCAGTACGCACAATGTCTAATTGATTTCTTTCTGTTGAAAGGTCAACTAGGCTTTTGGCATAACGGTCTGCTAATCTTGGATTCGACATGTATTAGTTCAGTTTAACGCCTTCAGCTAATTGTTTAATATAATTCTCTTGATCGCCTTTGTTAGACAATTCTCTGCTCAATACTTTTTCAGCTACTTCAATTACCAATGCACCTACCTGATTTTTAACATCAGTTAATGCAGCATTTTTTTGTTGCATGATAGCAGATTGTGCTTCAGCTACAATACGATCGTATTCAGACTTTGCTTTGTCTTTAGCATCTGAAACCATTTTATCTGCTGTTTCTTTTGCTTCCTTAATCATCACCGCTCTCT
>JBKBWE010000066.1:0-11317 GCA_046289145.1 Sediminibacterium sp. | reverse complement strand
AAAAAAATATGGCAGGCTACTCACATCGCACCGCTACAACCGCTTATCCTTGCTGCATTCCTGCCCTGGGGAGGTTCAGCAGGAGCTGGTCGTGCAAGACCTGCCACACCGCAAAAGTAAGGATTGAATGCTTACCTTTGAAAAAAAAATATTTATGGGTGTAGCAGATCAATTAGCACAATTAAAAGCAGAGAAAGCAGCTGCCAATTTAAAAGAAGGGCAAGATTTTTTAGCAAGTAATAAGCAAAAAGAAGGCATTGTAGAATTGCCAAGTGGATTACAATATGAAATAATTACGGAGGGTACAGGTCCTAAACCAGCAGCACATAACGAAGTAACTTGTCATTACCACGGAACACTAATTAACGGAACAATCTTCGATAGTTCTGTACAAAGAGGTAGACCTGCTTCATTCCCTTTAAACATGGTCATTAAAGGTTGGACTGAAGGATTACAGCTAATGCCTACTGGGAGTAAATGGCGCTTTTTTATCCCACCGCATTTAGGTTATGGTGATAGACAAGTAAGTGCTCAAATAGGGCCCAACAGTACACTGGTATTTGAAGTAGAACTAATTAGTTTTATTTAAATAACTTATTGAAACTCGCTGAGTTCTAACCAGCGAGTTTCTTTCTCTTCCAACTCTTTTTCTATTTGCACTAGTCTTTCACTAATTTTTTGAATTATTTCAAAAGATGCGGTGCCAGTGCTTAATTCATTGGTCAAGTCTTGTTTTTCTTTTTCTAAAAGGGGCATTTCCTTTTCTAGTTGCTCAAACTCTCTTTTTTCTTTAAAGCTCATTACTTTTTTTACAGGAGCTTTAGCTGCTTCAACCTTTGCAGTTACAATATCTTCTGTACTTGCGCCCTTCCTTTTCCCTTCTTCTAAAGTATCCCATTTATTGTCCTTCTTTTCATTCTCTTTCTGCCAAATCCTATACTGTGAATAGTTACCAGGAAAATCCCTCACTTCTGCATTGCCTTCAAATACGAATAGATGGTCAACCAAACGATCCATAAAATAACGATCATGTGATACAATTAAAACACAACCTGGATAATCAACCAAGAAATTTTCTAAAACAGCCAATGTAGGTAGGTCAAGATCATTGGTAGGCTCATCCAGAATTAAAAAATTAGGGTTGGTAAATAATACCACCAATAATTGCAATCGCTTTTTCTCTCCTCCACTTAATGAATTCAAATAAGTGTACTGCTTATCTGGTGTAAACAAAAAGAGTTCCAAGAACTGAGCAGCACTTAAAGTTGTACCATCTGCTAAGGGAAAGTTCTCCGCAAACCCTTTTACATATTCAATAACACGTACATTTTCTTTGAAAACCAATCCTTGCTGAGAAAAATTTCCAAATACTACAGTGTCTCCAATATTAATTTTACCGCTGTCAGCAGACTCTAATCCTTGTAGAATATTTAAAAAAGTAGACTTCCCTACTCCATTCTTTCCAATGATACCAATACGTTCCCCTTTACTAAAGTTGTAATCAAACCCTTTTAATATGGGCAGGTCTCCATAGCTCTTATACACTTTTTTCATCTCCACCACTTTGCCCCCCAATCTGCTCATTTTTACTTGCAGTTGTAACTGTGCATCTTCTATTTTTTGTTTGGCCCTTGCCTCTACTTCATAAAAATTATCTTGACGGCTTTTACTTTTGGTAGTTCTGGCTTTAGGTTGCTTTCGCATCCACTCCAACTCTTTGCGATAGGTATTTTTAGCTTTGTCTATACTAGCTTGTTCACTTTCCAAGCGAGCAGCTTTCTGCTCCATGTATTGTTCATAATCCCCCCTATACACATATAAATTTTCTCTCTCCAACTCCCAAATTTCATCGCAGGTAGCATCCAAGAAATAACGATCGTGACTCACTAATAAAAGAGTAACTTTTTCTTGGTTTAAATAATGCTCTAGCCACTCAATCATTTCTACATCTAAATGGTTGGTTGGCTCATCCATCATCAATAAGGTATGCTGGTGTGCAAAGCCAATATCAATAAGGGTTTTAGCCAATGCCACCCTCTTTCTTTGGCCACCACTCAATTCTTTAACCGGATTGGTTAAATGGTGAATATTCAATTTATCTAGAATCTGCTTAACCTTGGCCTCAAAATCCCAAGCACTTAAGTCATCCATGGCTTCAATTCCTTCTGTAATGCCTATGGCGTCTTCAGCCTCTATGGCCGCTTCGTACTTTTTAATGGCAGTGATGACTGGATGGTTCAGGTGAAATATATTTTCTAAGACCGACCAAGACTCCTCAAATTGAGGATCCTGCTCAAAAAGCGCCACTGTTACGTCTTTGTGGATCCAATATTTACCGGCATCTGGGGTCTCTAAACCCGCTAGAATCCTTAACATGGTTGACTTCCCAATTCCATTTCTGGCAATTAGGGCTATTTTATCGCCTTCGTTAATATGAAAGGAAATATTACTGAAAAGTGGATTAATACCATAGCTTTTGGTTAATCCTTCTACCGAAACATAATGCATGCTGCAAAACTAAGTATCTTAGACGCTAATTCCGAGAAACAAAGAACCTAGTTGTAAAAGAAATGATCAAAACACCACTTAGGAACCTTAGCATACGCAATAAGTTGTTCCTTTCGCATTTCCTGATTTTATTGATCACCCTTATTATCATTGTAATATCGGTAAAAGTGAATGACAAGCGATTGCTCATGCATCAAATGATGACTCACTTAGACGATATCAGAAACAATATTGGTAAACAAAGTGAGGCAAGGCAATCGTTTTTATTAAAAGACCGATTTACAGAAAGTTTTTATACAACAGGTACAACCGAGTCTATCATAGACTATGATAAACTCATTAAAAAAATTGATAGCAGCCTTTTAAGCATAAATCAAAACAAATTATCTCGAAACTCCCCTATTTCTGAAAAAATAGTAACCATCACTAGAAATATTCATGCTCAGGAAGTCTTTTTTAATAGAATGGTAGATTCCGTTAAACAATTAGGCATGGGAAACCAAGGGCTAATTGGAGCTTTAAATCAACATAAAAATGAACTAATATCTAGCAACCTAATTTCTTCAACCGATTTAAAAAAGTTAGACGAATTAGCTACAACTTATTTGCTAGATAAAAACGAAAAAGCCGCGATTCAATTTGATTCTTTAGCTAGAAAGTTACTTTTTGCGTACAGCAATAATCCAAGTACGGAAACTATTTTAGAAGAATATAGAAAAACATTTGTAAGAATTGTAAAACTAGAAAGGAGTATTGGTAATAGTAATCAAGATGGCTTACAAAATGAATTAATTAAACAGAGCAAAAGCAATGATGAGCAACTTCAAGCAACACTAACTTCAATCAATTCGCTTTACGAAGAAGATATTAAAAGATTGGAATGGATATTTTATGGCCTAATAGGAGTAACCTTAATTGCAGGACTTTTATTTAGTTATCTCATTTCAATTGAAATAACCCGTCCTCTTATTGAACTAAACAGGGCAACCAAAGAGGTAGTTGCTACAAAATTCAAAGACGATATTAGTCCCGACTTTATAGACGAAGGAAGAATGGATGAAATAGGTCAACTAGCCATCAATTTTAACTTAGCAATAAGGAAAATAAGAAGAAGTATTAAAATTATTCAGGATAAATCGGAAAGCTTACAAACCAAAAATAAACAGCTTTTAGAGAACGAAGAAACGCTGAAAATGATTAGTGCACAGAAGGATAAATTTCTTTCAATTATCTCACACGATATGCGTGCTCCTTTAAGCAGTATTATTAGTTTCTTAGATTATTATAAAGACAACTTTAAGAATTTTACCGAAGCAGAAATTGAATTTGTATCTAGCAATTTAAATACACACGTAAAAAAAGTGGTAGAAATGTTAGATGGATTATTGATATGGTCTAGATCTCAAACTGGTGAAATTCAGATGAATTTACAACCAATAGATTTAGCTCAAATTATTGAAGATACAGTTACCGTATTAAACCAAAGCGCAGTTAACAAAAATATCAGGATAAGAACTTATTTGCATAGTCAACTAATTTGGGCAGATAAGAATATGACTGCATTTATTATCAGAAATATCTTGAGCAACGCCATCAAATTCACTAGTGAAAATGGACTTATAGACATCAATACAAAGCGTAATAAATACAATGCTTTTGTAATCATTAAAGACACTGGAGTTGGCATAACCGCAGACTCTCTTTCCAAGCTTTTTCAAGACAACGTAAGTTATTCAACCTTTGGTACGGCTAATGAAAAAGGCATAGGATTAGGCTTGGTTCTCTGTAAAGATTTCATGAATAAGATGAATGGTAATATTGAAATAGAAAGTATTCATGGTGAAGGAACCACTGTAAACCTTCTTTTCCCATTAGTAAGCAGAGGAGATTAATGCAACACCAATATTTTTTATTGAATAAGCCTTACGACATGGTTTCGCAGTTTAAAAGTAGCCATGCTGTTCGTTTATTGGAAGATTTACACTATCCATTTCCAGAGGGCACGCATGCCATTGGCCGGCTTGATCATCATTCGGAGGGTTTATTGCTACTTACTACCAATAAGAAGGTAACTCGATTACTTTTTCAAGGCACAATACCACATAAAAGGGTTTATCATGTATTGGTTAACAAACAAGTATCTGATGAACAATTGCTCCTACTCAGCAATGGGGTCCAATTTAAAATAGGCCCCAATAAATACCACATTACATCCCCATGCAAAGTAGCTATTGTAAACCCACCTATTGTCCAGTTCCCAGGTACTTATATACAATCAGAAAGAGTGACTCATACTTGGCTAAGTATTGAATTAACCGAGGGGAAGTTTCATCAAGTTAGAAAAATGCTTACTGCAGTGCAACTCAAATGTAAGAGATTGGTGAGGGTGAGTATAGAAAACCTTCAATTAGACAATTTGGCTCCAGGACAAGTAAAAGAAATTCAGGAGATTGATTTTTTTGCTTCGCTAAAAATTACCAATTATTGAAACTGTTGAAGGGGAGCTTATAATTGCAAATAAAGCCATCCACGAACTATTCCTTATTTTTGTGGTTTATATACCATGAAGCAATTCACTATACCCAATATTTACAGAAGCAGCTTAATAAGCCAAATTAAAGAAAAGAGAAGAGCGGCAGATAAACTCAAAAAAGATTTTACGCCTACCCTTTTAAATTTAGGCCCTGTGCAAATTTATTTGGCCAGGCATTTTGGGTTTTGCTATGGGGTAGAAAATGCCATTGAAATTGCTTTTAACACCATTGAGCAAAATCAGGGAAAACAAATTTATTTGTTAAGTGAAATGATCCATAACCCTCAAGTAAACGCAGATCTAATTTCTCGGGGGGTCCAATTTCTACAAGACACTTATGGAAAACAATTGATTCCATTTGAGTCATTAAATGCGGATGACGTTGTTATTATTCCTGCATTTGGAACTACCCTAGAAATTGAATCAATGCTTAAGGCCAAGGGAATTGCTGTGGAAAAATACAATACAACCTGCCCTTTTGTAGAAAAGGTTTGGAATAGAAGCGAACAAATTGCAGCCAAAGGATATAGTATAGTTGTTCACGGCAAACCCAAACACGAAGAAACCAGGGCCACTTTTTCACATGCTTCAGCCAATACCCCTACAGTAATTGTAAATGATATGCAGGAAACCATTGAGCTGGCAAAATACATTAGGGGAGAAAAACCAGCAGCCGATTTTTATATTGAATTCAAAGGCCGTTATTCTGAGGGTTTTGATATTAGTAAAGACTTACAAAAAATTGGGGTGGTGAATCAAACCACACAATTGGCTACAGACACACAAGCCATCTCCGATTATTTAAAAGAAGTTATTTTAAATCACTATCAATTAGATCAAACTACCATTGCTACTCGTTTTGCAGATACCAGAGATACACTTTGCTATGCTACTAACGACAATCAATCAGCGGTTAAAGGAATGCTAGAAACAGAAGCCGATATTGCCATGGTGATTGGCGGACACAACAGCAGCAATAGCTCACATTTGGTTGAATTGTGTGAAGCCAAATACCCTACTTATTTTATTGACGGTCCAGATAAATTAATAAGCAAGAGCGAAATCATACATTGTAATTGGCATACAAAGGAAATGAGTACTGTTGTAGGATACTTACCAAAAGCTGAACCATTAAGGATTGTCATGACAAGTGGAGCTAGCTGCCCCGATGCAGTGGTAGAAAAAGTCATTAGAAAAATCGCTTCCTTTTACGGAGTAGAAGACCAATTGGTTAATTAACGAAATTCCACCAAATACCCACTCGATTCCAAAGCCCTTGACCAGGGTAGTTGTTGGCCTGCAAATTCATTTTTGAGAAAAGGGTATTGATATTTTCAAAGCGGATAAATCCTTTAAAACTTTTAATTCTAAAATGCAAAAATGCATGCAGGTCTGGCCTATTAGAAATGCTTATATTATTCTGATAAAAGAATTGTCCTAATAAAGGACTATACCCATCGGCTTTATATGCAGTATTATAACGAACTTCAACACCAGTAGATAAAAATAAATTGGTGTAAAAATTACCTTCAAATGCAAATCTGTTTCTAGTGATAATAGAAGGTATATTCACAGGGGCACCCCCAATAACTTGTTGCATATTCAGTTCTGCATACCAATTAAAATGTTTTGCTAATTTAATTTTTTTAGCAACACCCAATTGTAGCACATTGAACAAAGTAGCTTCTTGTTTTGCTGTAAAGAAACTATCGAAGTACAAATAATTGCTTACCACATTGTATTCACCTGTAATAGTTAAGTCCTTTGATGGATTTTCATAAACTCCAAAAACACGAATGATATTTTCTTTGTTGTATCCCACCCTATTGGCAACAGGGAAAGTACTTAAGCTATTGAATATGTAAGAGGGAGATCTATTCACATTATGAAACCCTACATTTAAAAATCCAATCTTTTTCCCCAACAATCTTTTCATACTTATATAAGCACTGTAATCACCCGAATTAAATCCATTTAAATAAAACTCACCTTTTGCTTCTAAATCCCAAACTTGGTTATTGGTTCTATTTCTATACTCCCCAGTAACAAAAATATTATTGAGGGAAACTGTATTAAAAGTATCAAGGGTACCTTTGATATTTTGCACACCAATCCCTGCTTTTAAAAATTGGCTTTGGTTATTCTTATCCGGGAAAGTGATTAAGCTAAATTCATTGGTAAGCATATTCCAGCTGTCTTTAAACTGAAATGCTTGTGCATTACGCGTAGTGTAATTGAAATATGTTTTATACCGGTTAGAATCTACATTATTATCAAAAAAATTGGACAACTGATGTTGCAATTTAAATACATGCTCAATCCTAAATCTTGGATAAAATATTTTATAAGTAACAGAATCGGTAACAATAGAATCCTTTTTGCCAATATCAAAATGATGCTTAATCAAGAGCATATTGTCTTTTTGCAAATTACCCGTACTTACATTGGTATTAAATGGATTTCGAATGGCAGCACCCGACCTACCCATTCTGGTTTCTAACTCAAATGGATCATTTAAAGCAAGACTGTCTAATTTTGTCACGTCTACCAATCCACCGTTTTCGGAAACCGAAGCCTTATTGGCTATGTAAACAAAAAATACTTCGTATTGTCGATTATTGGTTTGATAATGACTGGTAAACCTAAAATTGTTGTGACTGGCATTTTGATTCTTCAAACTACCCGGCGAGTTGCTAAACCTGTATTCAAAACCAAAATTAAAATTACTTTTTCTATTTTGGGTATGCTTTAAATCTATTAACTGTTCTGCTTTAGCACCCAACAAATACCCCAACTCAGTATAAGGTCTGGTGGTTTGATAAAATCGAGTATTCTCCAAAGTGAATTTGTACATATCGTACTGATGAAATCCTGCATCAAATCCTGCTTTCATTAATGGATGAAAGCGCATTGATTGTGCTGCTGTGCCAAAATTTCCTAAATGATAGTTTTGGAAAGGCATAGGAAATCGAGCAGTAAAATCATTGATAGAAGAATCCAGTACCCTATTTCTTGTAGAATCAAAAAATCGATAAAATATAGTGATAGAATCTGCAAACTGATCCCTCTTCTGTAAAGAGTCGTTCTTTCCAGTTCTAGACTGTTGCATATTATTGGCCCCAGAAAAAGAATTCATTTGACCTGGTCTAAATGATTGAGCCCAGCTATTACTAGCAACAATGCATATCAGCAGCGCAACAATGTAATAAAATTTATTTTTTGAAGGATGCATCCAATTTTTTTTACAATCCTTTTATCAACTCTTTAAATAGCAAAGTCAGCTTTGGTTCTGCATCTTTTGCAGCTTGTAGTACCTCTTCATGGGTAATTACATTTTCTTCCTCGCGAATGCCCAAATCGGTAATTACGCTGGTAGCAAATACTTTCATACCACAATGAACGGCTACGATATTCTCTTGAACAGTGCTCATCCCTACTGCATCTCCACCCAATGCATGAATCATTTTATATTCAGCCCTGGTTTCAAAAGTTGGACCAGTTACTCCAGTATATACACCCTGTTTTAAATGAATGCCATTTGTAGCAGCAATCTCTAAAGCTTTTGAAACTAATGCCTTGCTATATGGCTCACTCATATCCGGGAATCTGGTACCTAATGCTTCTTCGTTTTTACCCAACAATGGATTCAAAACAAATAAGCTAATATGATCGGTTATGACCATTAAATCACCAACGCTAAACGCGGGATTTACACCGCCGGCAGCATTAGACAACAACAAGGTTTTAACACCCAGTAAATGCATTGCTCTAACTGGATAAGTTACTTGTTGAGGAGTATAGCCTTCATAAAAATGGAAACGACCACTCATAACCCAAACTTTTTTTCCGCTTAACTCACCTAGCATTAAACTTCCACCATGCCCTTCTACCGTACTAACTGGGAAATAAGGGATTTCACTATAAGGTATACTTACTTCAACTTTAATTTCACTCGCTAAATTTCCCAAACCACTGCCTAAAATAATGCCTATTTCGGCTTTTGAATTTACTTTACTTTGTATAAATGCAGTGGTTTCCGCCAACTGGCTCATTAAATTGGACATATTCAAAAATTAGAGGACAAATATACTTCAAATAAAAAATAAGGCCATCAACTAGAAGCTGATGGCCTTAGGTAAGGTATGTAATTTAAGACTAGCTTAAACGTTTTACATTTACTGCATTCAAACCTTTTCTTCCTTCTTGTACGTCAAAGATAACTTTATCGTTAGCTTCAATTTGGTCAATAAGACCGTTCGCATGTACAAAAGTTTCTTTGTTGGAATCATCATGCTTAATAAAACCAAAACCTTTTTCTTCGTTAAAGAACTTTACAGTTCCTTGAATTTGTGTGTCCATTGTAAAAATTGTATATTAATAAGGGTGCAAAGATACAGCTAATATGCTCCCCTCCCTAAAGTTAATTGTTAAAGTCTCGAATTAGGCTGCAAACTACTGATTTGTCTCAATCCTACTAATTCATCGTGCCTACCGCCAAATGGCCTGTAATAAACCAAAATAGTGTAGTTATTCTCCGTTTCCCAATAGTTTCCTTCGGTTAATGCAGGATTGGCTGGTAGGGCTGCATTGTTGAGGTCTTTGGTAGAATAAGTATAGCTATAATATCCCTGTTTTAAGGTTAAACGCTTATAATAAACGCCTTTGCGTTCATCAAATTCCATTAAAGAAGAATCACTTATTTGATTACCAGTTAATTCTCCCACCAAGTAAACTTGTTTTCCGGCAAGTGGTAGTCTGTTTTCTGGGGCCAAAGTAAATTCTACATCAGCATAATCCGATTGCCACCATGGATTTATAGATTCTGTAGTTGCAATTTCATTAAACCCATTTAAGTCTCTGTACCACAAATACCTTAGTCCTGTCCGAATGGCATCTTGTTTTACATACACTAGAACAGGAATATTCATTCTAGTGATTTTTTCAACACGATCACTTTCAAAACGAAAACTTCTTAAATCTACCCATCTGTATTCTTTGCCAGCAGGAAACAAACAATCCTGTTCAGAATTATACTCTAGCATATTACCTCTGATAAAGCTTGGTTGCAATTTTTGTGCAGCATTGTCCCATCTTCCATTTTGTAAAATCACCGTTTGTATTTGTTGCGGATTAATTGAATTTAAGGGCAGTGTATTAACACCCAATTGAATTTTCTGGTGCGTTTGAATCAACTGCGAATTATATGGCTGCTGAACTTGAGCCGCAATACCCACTTTATTATCTACCACATAAAACCGCTTGGTAAATAACAGCTTGGAAGTATCTGCATCTTGAAAAACTTTTAGAATATAGTTGCCGCTTCTTGTTGGAACAGCAGAACGATCTGGGAGCATAGTTTGATAATGCACATATTGAACTTGAGCAATTGAAGAAATTCTGTATTGACTAATTCTATTTTGTTGAAACCCCTTTATATAATCGAATGGACTCCATTGGGCTTCGGACCAGTCTGCATTGCATAATTGAAAAGTATAAAAATAATTTTTAGGATATGCTCCCAAATCGTCAAAATGCAATTCAAGTTGATCGGTAGAATTTAATCCAATTATGGGCAAAGCCAATTGATTGTTTTGTGGAAATAGTTTAACTGTTCTTATAGAAGGCATAAAAACATGATCGGGCTTTAGTTGGCTAAATCCATCAAATGAGCTAAGCAGGCAACAAATAAGCAGTATGTATTTCATAAAGGATAAACTTACTGAAACTATTGTATTATTAGTAGCTTTGATATAGTCAAAAACCGTACCGTTTGAATTTTTCTATTTTCATAGCCCAAAGGCTTGCTTTTAGTAAACAGCAGTCTTTTTCACGATTTATTATTCGGCTTTCAGTAGGTGCCACCACTGTTGGCATAGCGGCAATGATTATAACTCTTTGTTTTGTGAATGGATTTCAACAAACAGTGGCAGACAAAGTATATAGTTTTTGGGGACATATTAGGGTACAACATTTTGAGCCAGATAAATCAATGATGGCCGAAGAAGTTTCCATTAATAGGGATACCACTGTTGAAAAATTAATTGCATCACAAAAAGAAGTATCCAAGATTCAGGCATTTGCCACTAAGTCAGCCGTTTTAGAATATCGTAAAAATATTGAAGGGGTATTGTTAAAAGGGATTGAAGCCAACTACGATAGTGGCAGAATTAAACCATTTATTACTCGCGGGAGATGGATTCATTTTTCAGACAGCAGTTATAGCAAGGAAATAATGGTATCTGAACAAATAGCCAGCTTACTGAATATTCAATTAAA
>JBKBWE010000360.1:0-2339 GCA_046289145.1 Sediminibacterium sp. | reverse complement strand
ATAACTGGCTGTTCCCAATACCACTTTTCCAGTGAAAACCAAATTGGCATCTGCTTTTAAAGCACTATCTGCCGACCACAACAAACTATCGGGCATACCTGGATTAAATAACACCGAATCTGATTGCGTTTGCCCTTTTAATTTACCAGCAATAAGCAGTAACAGAATAAGAATTGGTCGAATATGCATTCAATTTCTTTAAGTTAACAATGGTGCTTACACATAAGGTACATAAAATCACCGAATGAGTTGAGCACTTTCTGCCTTAATAGCCAAATTATATGCCGAAGTTTGATTCAAATTAAAAAAATCAGCCATGCATAATAAATGATGGCTGATTTTCAATGAGTTATAAGATATTATATAGGATTAACTGCAACTACTGCATCCAAATTTAAAGTCCCATGAATATGAGGAAAAACCTCATTGATGCTTCCGGCCAATTCAAAAACCAGCGGTCGTTCAACTTTATCTTTCTGTATGGTCAGCTTTACCAAACCAGTCATTCCTTTGTAATATCTTTCAAGTACTCCAGCTACTTGATCAGCTGTACTACAATGCATAAATCCTTCCTTAGCCAAAGTATCGGCCTCATAAAACCCTTGTTTTAAAGCCAAATCCCATTTTTCCTGGGTAGTAATATGGTATATAAATTCTCCGTTCATTTTAAATAATTCTTTTTAATTTCTGTTCTTGTAGCATTAAATCTGTGACTACCATTGCTGTTACTGCTTCTAAAATTACAGGAACCCTCAACGCTATACACAAATCATGCCTACCTTTTATTGAAAAACGTTCTTGCTCGTTATTATCCCAATTTAAAGATACTTGCTCTTTGGGTGTAGAAGATGTAGGTTTTATTGCAACCCTAAAATACAATTCATTTCCATTGGTTATTCCGCCAACTATTCCACCGGCATGATTGGATTTAGTTTGACCCGAAATATTTTCAATAGCATCATTGTGCTCAGATCCATACATTTTTGCTGCAGCAAATCCTACACCAAATTCAATCCCTTTAACAGCCGGTATGGCAAAAACAGCATGGCTAATGAGTGATTCAACTGAATCAAAAAAATGCTCTCCTAAACCAATTGGCAAGCCAGAAGCCTTGCAAGCTACAATCCCTCCCACACTGTCTTTTGCATCAATTGCTTTTTGTAAACCTTTGTCTAAATCTGATTCTCCTGCTATTTCAGTAATATTAGATTGAATCTGAATCTGATGCAGAGCTAATAACTTTTTAGCAACCACTCCAGCTGCAACTAAGCAAACCGTTAAACGACCACTAAAATGGCCTCCTCCTCTAAAATCTTCAAAACCGCCGTATTTCAAATGTGCTGTAAAATCCGCGTGTCCTGGCCTTGGAATGGATCGATGTTTATCATAATCCTGACTCCTAGTATTATTGTTTTCAAACAGTATAGTCAATGGAGCACCGGTAGTTTTTCCATTGAATAACCCACTTTTAAATATAGGCAAATCATCTTCTTTTCTTGGAGTAGTTCCTTTCTGTACTCCTCCCTTTCTTCTCTCAGTATCAACAATAAAATCGGCAACACATAATGAAAGACCAGCAGGACAGCCATCTATAACTAATCCAACGGATTCTCCATGAGACTCTCCAAAAATTTGCACACTAAATAACTTTCCAAATGAGTTCACCTTACTGTTTTATATTTAAACGTTTTTATCTTTCTGTTATTACACAAACACCCAACTGTTGCAAGTGACTGTAAAATGCTGGATAAGATTTATTAATTGCATCCGCATCTTGAATTGTAATAGGTCCACTTGCATTTAATGCAGCTATAGCTGTAGCCATTGCAATTCGATGATCGTGGTGCGAATGAACTGTTGTTGATTCTATAGCAGTAAACTGCAAACCATTTCTAAGCCCAGTTATAAGCATCAAATTGTCTTGCAACTTTATTTCAACACCCAATTTACAAAATTCTTCTTGTAAGCTAATACCACGATTACTTTCCTTATGGGCTAGCCTACTTACACCTTCAATAACAGTTGTACCCTCGCAAAATGCAGCCAAAGCAACCAATGGAGGAAACAAATCGGGACAATCAGTTGCATTAAAATGGAAAGCTTTCAAAGGCAAAGATTTTACTTCAATTTGGTGTTCTTGAACCGAAAGTCCAGCACCTGCATCAGATAATGCTTGTAAAATAGCTTTATCAGCTTGAGTTGAAAATACATCCAATCCTTTCACCGTAATGTTACCCGCAACCGCACCAGCAACTAATAAAAAAGCTGCTCCACTCCAATCACCCTCTACTTGGTATTCAATGCATGCTTTTATCGTTTTTTGATCTGCTGCATGAAAT
>JBKBWE010000359.1:0-2340 GCA_046289145.1 Sediminibacterium sp. | reverse complement strand
ATCTTGGCTATTTTTCAAGATTTCAGGTCTTAATTCTACATTACCAGGCTTGTAAACACCATGCACATTGCCAAAAGCAGCTGCAACAGTAAACATTTTACCCACTTTGCTTAATTCGGTATATGAATATGCAACGTGTTGTGGTTGAGTGTATAATTTATCGTTTTCTACATCGCTGTTGTCTACACCATCCTCTTCGCCACCTGTAACACCCAACTCAATTTCAATACTCATACCCAACGGAGCCATGCGCTTGTAAAATTCTACTGAAGTAGCAATATTTTCTTCAATAGGTTCTTCTGAAAGATCCAACATATGAGAACTGAATAGTGGACGACTTTTTTCTTTGAAGTATTGTTCGCCAGCATCAATTAATCCACTCACCCAAGGCAACCACTTTTTTGAAGCATGGTCGGTATGTAATACTACAGGTACTCCATAATATTTGGCAACATTGTGAATATGCAATGCACCAGAAACCCCACCTGAAATATTCCCTTGAAGGGCATCATTGGGCATCCCTTTACCTGCAACAAACTGAGCCCCTCCGTTAGAAAACTGTATAATCACAGGAGAGTTTACTTTAGCGGCGGTTTCTAAAGTAGCATTAATGGTGTTGGTGCCAATAGTATTTACGGCAGGAAGAGCAAATTGATTGTCTTTAGCATCGTTATATAATGCTTCTAATTCGTCTCCAAACAAAACGCCTGAGCTGTATTTTTTCATATGGCTAAGATACTAAAAACCCTACAAAATCCCATATCCAATTATAGTCGGGCAGATACCATTTGACTTAAGGATTTAAAATAGGCAGGTGCTTCTATTAATCTACTTCCATACCAACTAAACATTTCACCATCTACTAGCATGATTAATTTATTGGGGAAATATTTTTGTAAATAATCTATATGCATTTGCTTAAATGGGTAAGGTTCGCTTGATAGAAATATGACTTTGCAATTGCTTTGTTCTATATCGGAAAGCGTAATGGAAGGATATCTGGCATCGTTAGCGAAAATATTGACAAATCCGATTTTTTTGAGCAAATCACTAATATAGGTATCTCCACCAATAGTCATATATGGGTCTTGCCAAATAAGGTATGCACAAGGGATGGATTGAAGCTGCTGAGTAGTTGATAGCTTTCTTAATTCAGCAAAATTGGTGTTGATAGTATTAATGAGATTGGATGCTTTTTCTCGTGTAGAAGTGATTGATCCAATTTCTTCAATCATTTTTAAAGCCTCTTCAAAATTAGACACATCTGTTAAATGCACTTTTGTAAAAGCGGCTACAGCATCAACTTGTTCTTTCACATTTTCTTCTTTATTAGCAATTACTAGGGTAGGGGCTAATGCTTTGATTTTTTCAATTTGAATATTTTTAGTACCTCCAATTCTTGGTTTTGTTAAAAACCATTCATTTGGATGAACACAGAATTTAGTGATCCCCACCACTTGATCAGATAAACCTAAACTGTATAAAAGCTCTGTTATACTGGGCACCAAAGAGATAATTCTTACTTGACTATTGAGCATTCTGTTATATTTTCAATTACAATATAAATTATACCCTTGAATTGGATGTTTAAATTGGATAGTTAATTAATTTGAATATACAAGATTTGCTATTTCTTTAAAAGCTTAATTTAAAATGGATGGAAAGTTGTAAAAACTGTGGCAAACAATTAACGGGGAAGTTTTGCTCATTCTGTGGTCAAAAAAAATACGCAGATAAAGATAAATCTTTAGCGCATATTCTTGAAGATGCTTTACATTTTCTTACTCATTTTGAGGGAAGTTTCTTTACCAGTATTAAAGCCATATTATTTCATCCAGGAAAATTAACTACAGATTATTGTTCTGGCATTCGCAAAAAATATTATAAGCCTATTTCCCTGTTTTTAATGGTGGTGATTATTTATTTGTTGAATCCTATGTATTCAGGACTGAACCAAGAGTACCGTTATTTTAAAGAGAATATTGTTTATGGCTCAATGGCAAAAGCTGCTATTGAAAAAAAAATAGCTAATTCTTCAATGACTGAATCAGATTTGGCAATTGATTATAGCCAAAAATCTAAGAGTTTGTTTAAAGTACTATTATTTATATTTATTATTTCATCAGCCTTTTTTTTATTCCTGTTGTATTATAAACAGCGTAAATGGCTATTCGATCATGTTATATTAGCAACAGAAATTAATACCATATTTATCCTGTTGATTTTTATACTTTTTCCTTTACTAATGTTAATAATCGGAACAATATTTCGCATTAATGAAGATGTTGTTTCAGATGAAATTTTTGCATTGCTAAGTTTCATTATTTTTTTTACCTACAA
>JBKBWE010000358.1:0-2350 GCA_046289145.1 Sediminibacterium sp. | reverse complement strand
AGTGGTAAAGTATATATGGTTCGGGAAGGACTATTCAACAATGTAGATGCAGTAATCCATTAGCATCCGGGCAACCAAAACGAAACAATCATGACCAGTTTTATTGCCAACAAGTCTGCTAAATTTAAATTTTATGGAATATCCTCTCATGCTGCTATGTCTCCAGAGAACGGACGTTCTTCTTTAGATGCGGTAGAAGCCATGAACAATATGGCCAATATGATGCGCGAACATATTCCTCAGGAAACCAGAATACATTATGTAATTACCAATGGAGGTAAAGCCCCCAATGTGGTTCCCGATTATGCAGAAGTCTATTATTATGTTCGCCATCCTAAAAGAGAAGTTGCAGTTGATGTATTTGATAGAATCACCAAAGCAGCAGAAGGAGCAGCATTGGGTACTGGCACCACCATGAAATTTGAAATAGTAGGAGGAACACATGACTTATTAATTAATAAAACATTGGCTTCCCTAATGCAAGCAAATCTTGAAAAAGTAGGTGGGGTCGTGTACACGGAAGAAGAAAAAGCATTTGGGAAAAAATTACAAGCAAGCTTTTTTAATAAAGCCCCAACAATAGAAGAAGCTAGTACCATTCAACCATTGCAAAAAGAAACCGATGCAGGTGGTGGCTCAAGTGATGTGAGTGATGTTAGTTATGTGGTTCCAACAGTAGGATTGGAAGCGGCTACTTGGATTCCTGGAACATCAGCCCATAGCTGGCAAGCGGTTGCATGTGGCGGTACTGAAATTGGTACCAAAGGAATGTTGGTTGCATCAAAAACAATGGCGCTAACTGCAATTGATTTATTCAGTAAACCTGCTGTGATTGTTAAAGCAAAAGAAGAATTTACAAAAGGCGTAGGTGATTATAAATACAAGGCTTTATTAGGAGACAGAAAACCGGCATTAAATTACAGAGACTAAAAATTTGATGAAATTAAAATATCAAATTTACCTGCTCAATAAATATTCTTTAAAAGAAGCATACTCATTTTTCAAGGGTATGCTTCTTTTTTCTTTGGCAAATAATTCCATTGCCGCAAGCGGGATTAAAGGCTCCGAATCAATAGCCGTTTTAATTGCATCGGGAAATTTAACAGGGTCAGCTGTTTCTACAATATATCCTTTAGCATCAGCATGAATTTTTTGGTACTGGTGTAACGCTGCATATGCCACTGCCCCATGAGGGTCTAATAAATAATTATTTTGTTGGTATACTTCACGAATCGTTTGAATAGTTGTTTCATCGGAAATAGTATACCCAGAAACTAGCGAACTAAAAGAAGTATAATCTTGATTCATTATTTCTAATATTCTAACAAAATTGCTGGGATTGCCTACATCCATTGCGTTTGAAATAGTAGCTGTGGTGGGTTTAGACCTAAACATACCTGTTTGCAAATAAGCAGGCACGGTATCATTTATATTGCAAGCAGCAATAAAATGTTTTACAGGCAAGCCTGTTTTGAATGCCATCATTACTGCACAAAGATTACCAAAATTTCCACTAGGAACTGCAATCACAGGAGCAAATTGATCCTCCCATTGTTGATAGGCTAAGAAATAATAAATCTGTTGCGAAAGCCATCTCGCAACATTAATAGAGTTGGCAGAACACAACTGCATTTGATTATTGATGTCTTTATCTGCAAATGCCATTTTAACCATTGCCTGACAATCATCAAAACTTCCATCAACTTCTAAGGCAATAATATTTTCTCCACAAGTGGTCAATTGTAGTTCTTGAACTGGGCTTACTTTACCAGATGGATACAAGATAACTACTTCAATTCCTTCCACACCTAAAAATCCATTTGCAACTGCACCACCCGTATCTCCGGAAGTAGCCACTAAAATAGTAATCTTGCTAGTTTGATTTTTGGAGAAATAAGAAAGGCACCTACTCATAAATCTGGCACCCACATCTTTGAAAGCAAAAGTGGGTCCATGGTATAATTCAAGCGAAGCAATCGTTGAGTGAATCCATTTTAAAGGGAAAGAGAAATTCACCGTTTCACAAACAATACGATACAATTCATCAGCAGGCATCACATCGCCAACAAAAGGTTCCATCACACGAAATGCTATTTCTTCTTTAGATAGATTTTTAAGTTGATTAATAAAATTAGGTGCATGAACAGGAATACGCTCTGGAAAATACAAACCTTTATCAGGTGCTTGTCCTAGTATAGTAGCTTCTTTAAAATTGACTATGGGCGATTGCTTATTTAAACTAAAATATTTCATGATGCATCCATTAATTGAATACCATTGGTATTAATGGTGGTTACATAAGTATGGCAACTTAATCCTATGGAATCATAAATTTGACGCATAGCTAATT
>JBKBWE010000357.1:0-2350 GCA_046289145.1 Sediminibacterium sp. | reverse complement strand
TCTGAAAGTGTAATACTCTGTAATGGAATACGAGTACAAGCCGCTAAGCTGCAACCTAGCCATAACACCATCATGCATAGAGAGAATAAATATCTATTTCGCATACGCCTTTATTGATGAAACAAAATAAGGTTTCGCGAAAGGATTTGCAACCGTGTTTTCACGGAGATTTTAATCCCCCAACCAACTATTTAAAATAGTCAATTGATTGTTATTTGCAGAAGGCAATACACTGAATTTGTATTGTAATTTCTTTTGGCCTGCTTTTTCTAATTCAGAACTGTCAATGGTTAAGCCAGCATATCCCAAATATTTTTGATAATCTAATTGCTTAGTGGTACTTATGTATTCAAATTCATTCGCCAAAGAAACGCCTGCCATTTGCTCACATGCAGCTTGAAACTCCGCATCGGTAAAACCTCTATTCAATCGCTGATAATATTCTTGGTACATCAACCGCATTACATGATCTAAACTGAATTGATTCTTTGAAGCATTACGTATAGCAAGGTCTAATAGCAGGCCCACTAAAGGACCTTTATCATAATAAGAAATAGCTTTGTTTTTATCGATACCGCTGGTTCCAAAAGGCCCATCGGACCATGTATTGTAACTTGCTTGCAATAAGCTTTGGTAAGATTTACCAGGGTTATTTTCGTGAGCCGTAATATTATTGGCAAGGTTGTTTAAAAAAGTTTCTCTATCTACAATTTTAGCCCGCTTCACCATTAAATATTCAAAGTAAACAGAAAGTCCTTCACTGATCCATAATTGAGTAGTCTTACTTCCCTTATCGTAATCAAATGGTCCCAACTCAACTGGTCTAATTCTTTTTACATTATAATGATGAAAATATTCATGGCTTAAAAAATTCATGATTCTATTAATGTCTGCAGGTGTTTTTAATTCGTTCCCACTAAAACTTACGGTGGTATTATTCAAATGCTCAATACCTCCCCTACCAGGTCCAATCCCAATAAAAGTATATTCCTTAAAGGGAATATGATCAATAATATTAACCCCTTGCTCAATTGCTTTTTGCAAAGTGTTCATGAATAATAGTTCATCAAAACTGCCCATATTATAACCTATAAAACGATGTGGTACACCGCGAACTGTAAACGCTGGAAGCTCTTTTAAATCTCCTATCAAAATGGGACAATCATATAAGATATCAAAATTGGTTGCTGTAAAAACATTGGTTTTACCATTTACTTTTTCCAATCCTGTAGCAATTTTTTTAAATCTAGGTTGATTATAGCTGTTGATTTGTACTTGAACAGGCAATTGCAACATAGACTCCACATAAAAGAAATTATTAGCAGGAACTATATATGCATGTGCACTATCTATAAAACTATTGGCAACAAATTTTCGCTTGGTTTGAATTTGATAGGTCACACGAAAAGGACTTTTCTTTTTGTTCAGAACCACCCAAGTATTGCTATTAATTTTAATAACGTTTAATGCAGCCCCTTTGGAAGTTTGCGCATAAAAAGAATCAACTGTATTGGCATAATTCATCAACTGATAATAGCCTGGCATCCAGTTGGGCATTTTAAGTACAATGGAATCTTTATTAAAACCAGCGGCATCAAGGGTTATATGGAACTTGCCTTTTGCAGCTTGTGGCATAGATACAGTATAGCGCATTTGAGGTTGAGCAAAAGTCATTGCCACAAACAAGAATAAGTTACAAAAACAAATCATCCATTTTTTCATACTAAATAATTTATTTTCGAATCAATTCAATGTGCTCTTTTTGTAATTTTTGTTTTAACCAAGCATGTAGTTTAGCAGCGCTAGTAGTATCTAACTCGTTTTTGTTTTGGTACAATAAAACGGTAACCATTTTGCTGCTATCGGAACCAGCAAAATATTCGTGATTAGCCATTGAAACAGGCGTTAATTCGGGAAATAAAATAGCCATTTCTTTAAAGATGTATTCTTGATCTAAAGAGCGCTTATCCAATTCTTTTTGCATGGATAATAAATAGCCAAGTTCTGTTGTATTACTATTGTTTGTAGGAATAGAGTCTTGTAGAATAACCAATTCAGTATTCGGCAAATTATAAGCTGGAAACTTAGATTTCAACACAGCAATTTCACTATCACTAAATTTTTTTGATAAGAAAGCCAATTCCAATTTTGTAGTTGGGAAAACGGTTGTCTTTTTATGCACCACCATTTGTCCTTTATCCATGAACTCTTTTTTCACAAAGTTTTCTAATCTTGCTTTGAGTTTCTTTTCGCGAATCATTTGATACGCTAAATAAGTGCTAGGAACAATCATTAAAACAATAAGTGCAGAAATAATATTCCTGATTTGTTGTTGCTTTTGTTTATTAAT
>JBKBWE010000065.1:2864-11482 GCA_046289145.1 Sediminibacterium sp. | reverse complement strand
GTAGACATATTAATTTACAGGTATTACGCGACTACTGTGATATTGGAAAAACAGGTGTGTCACTGCTAGGGTTAAGCCTTGGTGCGGAAAAGATAGGTTTCAAAACCCGAGGTGTTAAAGTTAGCCTAAGTCAATTATTAAAAGAGGCGCCCTGTCCATGTATTTTACACTGGGATAAAAAACATTTTGTTGTTCTTCCTCCTCAGAATATTAGGAAAAATAATATTATAGTAGCTGATCCAGCCAGTGGTTTACAAAAACTAACTCTTCAGGAATTTAAACAATCTTGGGTGCAAGATAATGAAGACAACGGGGTAGTACTTTTATTGGAGCCAACAACCGTATTTTATCAAACAAATTCAGATGACGTATCAGGTTTTTCTTGGATTAAATTATTGAGATATCTTTCCAATTATAAGAAGTTTATACTTCAATTAATCTTCGGGCTATTAATTGGTAGTTTTATTCAATTACTAATTCCCTTTTTAACACAAGGTCTAGTTGACTATGGAATCAATAAGAATAATCTAGAATTTATCAATATTATATTGTTAGCTCAGTTGATGTTATTTGTTGGGAGAATAATGATTGATTTAATTCGAAGTCGAATATTATTATTTATAAGTACGCATGTTAATTTGTCAATACTATCTGAGTTTTGGATTAAATTAATGAAACTGCCATTAAATTTTTATGAATTAAGGCAAACCGGTGATATTCTCCAACGTATAAATGATCATCAGCGAATACAATCTTTTTTGACCGGAAGTGCGCTTAATACATTTTTTTCATTATTCAATCTGCTGATTTTTTCATTTATACTTTTATCCTTTAATACTTCAATTTTCTATATTTTCTTATCCTCAAGTATTTTGTATCTCTTTTGGATAAAAATATTTCTGTCATATCGTAAGAAGCTTGATCATAAAAAATTCGTTGCTCAAGCGGATGAAAATTCAACTACTATTCAATTAATTCAGGGAATGCGAGATATAAAACTGAATTCGGCCGAGAGGCAAATGCGTTGGGGTTGGGAAAACGTTCAATCTAAAGTATTTAATTTATCATTTAAAAGTCTATCTCTAAACCAAACTCAACAAATAGGAGCTTTTATAATAAATGAAGGTAAAAATATAATAATAACATTTGTAGTTGCAAAAGCAGTTCTTGAGGGGCAATTAACTTTAGGTGCAATGCTTGCAATTCAATATATAATAGGACAATTAAATAGTCCTATAGAGCAGCTAATTAACTTTATTCAACAAGCACAGGATGCTAAATTAAGCATGGAACGATTGAATGAGATTCATGGCATAGATGATGAAGAGCCGCATGGACGTGATTATGTTAAGAATGTACAAATCAACAGTAGTATTTTTATTAAAAATTTATCTTTTTCATATCCTGGGTCAGGAAATGAACTTGCGTTAAATAATATAAATCTAGAAATACCTGAAGGAAAAGTTACAGCTCTAGTTGGAATGAGTGGTTGTGGCAAGACGACATTGATGAAATTATTACTGAGATTTTATGAAAATTACTCTGGTGAGATCAAGATTGGTTCTGTAAATATCAAGAATATCTCTCCAAATTTTTGGAGAAAAAATTGCGGTAGTGTACTTCAGGATGGATTTATTTTTAATGATACTATTTTAAAGAATATTGCAGTGGGGGATGAGGATTATGACTTGGATAGAGTCATTGAGGCTTGTGAATTGGCTAATATAAAATCTTTCATTCAAGAGCTGCCAATGAACTTTAGTACTATATTAGGGAACTCGGGAATTGGGATTAGCCAAGGTCAAAAACAACGAATATTAATTGCTAGAGCAATTTATAGGAACCCCAAAATTTTATTTTTTGATGAAGCTACAAATGCCCTTGATGCAAATAATGAAATGAAAATCTTAGATAATTTAAATACATTTTTTCAAGGAAGAACAGTTGTAGTTGCTGCACACCGATTAAGTACAATAAAGAATGCCGACTCAATAATTGTTTTTAAAAAAGGGGTGGTTGTGGAGTATGGATCACATAATGAGTTAATTAATCAATACGGTCATTACTATGAATTAGTGAAGAATCAACTTGAAATGGAAATTTAATATAGTATGAAAAAGAAAAAAGTATCCGATTCGGTTAGCCTAGATCGAGAAGGTTTGAGTGGTCGAAGTGCTCAAGATCTTATCCGCCAAACCCCCGGATTTATAGTAACATGGGGGAATACAATTTTAATAACGCTGATTTCTTTTTTTTTCATTCTATGTGCATTTATTTCTTATCCTGATACTGTTAATGCTCCTGCCAAATTGGAAACAGTAAATGGTCCTAAATCAATCATTTCTTTCGTTAGAGGTAAAATTATAGCACTTAAAAAGAATGAAGGTGATTTTGTTCGCTCTGGAGAAATTGTTGCCTTTATTGAAAGTACCGCTAATCATAATGATGTTTTAAGACTTAAAGATCATTTGGTTTCAGTGTATACTGATATAGTTAATGATAAGTATCTTTTAGTGAATACAATTAACTTTAATTCAAATCAAAATATTGGAGAATTGCAAACCGCTTATCAGTCTTATATTCAAGCAGTCTTGAAATATCGTGATTATCTTCCTGGAGGATTAATCAGTAAGAAAAGACAACTATTAATAAAAGACATTGATAATTTAAAACTAATAGATAGCAATGTTAAAATTCAGCAAAAACTTGATGAGGACGAGATTGATTTGCAAAACTGGGATCTTGAAATGAATGAAAAATTATTTAAGGATAAAGTTATATCCGAATCAGAGTATAAACAAGCAAAAATTAAGCTCCTCAATAAACAAAGAGCGGTTCCTCAGAATAACTTAACAAGTTATAATAATAATAGTAATAATAATAATAAGAGGAAAGAAATTATAGAGATTGATAATGAACTTTCGCAACAAAAAATTATTTTTCTTGAAGCATTGAATACACTGAAGATTAGAGTAGATGAATGGGTTCAAAAGTATATTCTTACATCTCCAGTGGATGGGATATTACAGTTTAGTGGTTTTTTAGAAGTTAATCATTTTATTGAATTGAATCAGGTAGTTTTTACAGTTAGAAGTATTGGAAATCAGTTTTATGTTTCGATCGTAATTCCGCAAAAAAATTTCGGAAAAGTACGATCTGGTCAAAAGGTTTTATTAAACTTTGATGCATTTCCCTCTAATGAATATGGAAGTGTTGAAGGAAATATAGAATATATTTCTCCAATGCCTACTGATTCAGGATTTTTGGCAAAGGTTCAATGTTCAAAAGGATTAGTTTCTAATACAGGGGCTAAATTAGTTTTTACTAATGGTCTAAAGGGTAGTGCTGAAATTGTTACAGATGATAGAACTTTATTGAATAGATTGAGTTCAGCTTTGATTTCTAAATTAAGTAATTGAATAATATTTCACTATGATTGTAAAATCAAATCTTTGGTTATTTCTATGTATTGCTTTTTTGTCCTGTAAAGATCAAAAAACTAATAGTGGTGATGGAATTCTTATAGTCTTGAATCAACTACGAGTGGAGGAATCACCCTATGGCAAAATGTTTGTAAACTCAAAATTCCACCCAGTCTCCAATGCTATCCCTTTTTCAAAATCAATCGTTCCATCAAAATATCTTAAAATAAAAATTGGTAATGCAGATACAGTTGATGCGTTATTTGGTAAAATAGGAAAAAGGGAGATAATGTTGTTCGATGCAAATCGTAATAAAAGTTTCCTAGATGATCAGATTTTAGATAATATAGATAATTATCCAGTTAAAATTCGATTGTTGAATCCGATTTTAAAAGACTCTTTTCGAGTAATCGAAAAGAATAATCCAGCTTATGTTTTAGTAGGATCTCAAATCAATAAAAATTATTCATTTATTGTGCATCAGCCATATCGTTACGGTGTTAGCAATTTAGGTGGCAATTTATATCAGTTTGCTAATTTCAATTATTCCATTAATGTTAATGATCCTTTTAATGAAAGAATACGCAGCCTGGTTATAGTTAGTGATAGTACTAAGTTTCCAAATGTAAATCAGGCTCCAGTAAGGTATCGAAAGGGTGATACCATATATTTAGGAAGAAATGTTTATTTTTTTGATAAACTAAATAAGAGTGGAGATAGCTTATACTTAGTACATTTAGCGACAACTCCTTATCCTTATGGCATTCAAGTAGATCAATTGGCTTTTTCTTTAAAAGGGTATGATATAAATTCAGAAAGTATTACTAATCCTATTTTGACAGGTAAATACACTTTGATTGATTTTTGGGGTACTTGGTGTGGTCCTTGTCGGGAATTAACCCCAAAACTTAAAGAGCTTAATCAATTGTACGATAAGAATTTATTACAAGTTATAAGTGTTGCATTTGATGATAATCTCTCAGATGTTATAGATTACACAAAGAAAAGTGAAATGAATTGGATGCATTTATTTGATCAAAGAGGAAAAAAAACGAATAGTTTAGTTGAAAAGTATAAAGTAAGCGCCTTCCCAACATTTATTCTTGTAGATAAGGCTGGGAAAATTGTACTTAGAGAAAGTGGGGTAAAGGGATATCAGGTAGTAGAGGACTATCTTCATGAACTTTTTAAGAATAAGTATTGATTAATATTAATATTAATTTTTGCGGAAGCTTATAATTATTTAAGAACGATTCAAATTAAATTTAAAGAACTGCGCTATATCTATGTCGCAATAAAATCAAAACCAATAATACTATCAAGATCTGATACCACGAGAATCATTGCAAAGGATGAATCTAAAGGTAAAATTGCTTTCTGTCATCTTAGAATGTAAGGAGAGTTAGCTTATAAAAGACCTAGAAAAAGTGAGGTTCTCTATTCTGCTGCAAGCGTTGACGACTATTTGGCTCGAAGTATAAAAAATAGCTTTTGATCAGACAAAAAGCTATGCACACCTCAAATCGTGTAATACAAGAAAATATTCCGGTGCAAATAAAAAAAGAGTTAGACGTTTTACGATCTAACTCTTTGATTTT
The DNA here is from genome assembly GCA_046289145.1 of Sediminibacterium sp. GTDB lineage: Bacteria > Bacteroidota > Bacteroidia > Chitinophagales > Chitinophagaceae > Sediminibacterium. The sequence continues at coordinate 6,462 of JBKBWE010000065.1, read as the reverse complement.
TAAGTGGGAGCACACGGGTTCGAACCGCGGACCCTCTGCTTGTAAGGCAGATGCTCTAAACCAACTGAGCTATGCTCCCGTTTTGTTGGGAGTGCAAAAATAGGGTCTGAAACATTACTGCCAAAAAAAGTTTCTGTTTTTTTATAAATTAATTCAACTGAAGGGCAGGTAAGCGGTAGTGCTGGCTATCATAAACATACAATTCTTCGATATGATATGTCCAATACCGATATATCGGCGATTTTGCCAGTATTTTATCGGCTTCCTCTTTAGAATCTGTATTTAAAGTGATCCAACAGGTCTGGCTTTCCATACTCACTGCATAACTATCAATAATGCCCTTATTAAACAGGTAATTCACGTAAGTCCGGTGCGGTGGCAGCAGTGTCATAAATTCATCATCCAACTGAAATTTTATTATTGCCTGATACTTTTTCATACACACTATTTACTGGGTTAATGGGTACAATATCCGTGCTGCTTTAATTTTGTGTGGCATTCTGGCAATCAAACCTTAATTTTTCCTGCAGATATTGCAGGTATGACTGTCAAACTACAATTGAAACTTATATGTTAAGAACCATTTTATTATTGCTGGCATCTAATGTCTTTATGACTTTTGCCTGGTACGGACATCTGAAACACCAGGGTGTACCATTATGGAAAGCCATTGCCATTAGCTGGGGCATCGCTTTTTTTGAATATTGTTTAATGGTGCCGGCCAATAGGGCAGGGTATGCCAATGGCTTTAGTGGCTTTCAATTAAAGATTACCCAGGAAATTATAACGCTGCTTGTATTTACGGTTTTTGCTGTTTTTTATCTTAAAGAACCGTTTCAAACAAAATACCTGTTAAGCTTTATCTGTATTCTCGGCGCTGTTTATTTTGCGTTTAAAAAATAAGGGGTGCCATTACAGCACCCCTTCCATCTATCCATACCTTATTCCGTATCTTTTTTCACTTCTCTGATCCGGCGTCTGAATGCCTTTTTCTGTTGAGGTGATAAACTGTCGGCACGCTGCTTCATCTTTTCCTTTACCAGTGCTTTTTGCTCTGGCGTCATATCATCCATTCGCTTGCGTAATTGCTCACGCTGCTGCTTTTTTTGTTCAGGGGAAAGACTGTCGTAACGGGCTTTTAATTCTTTTCTTTTTTCGGGAGACATACGCTGACCGCGTTCTTTCCTGAATTCAGCAAGTTTTGCTTTTTTTTCCGGGCTTAAACTATCTCCGCGATGTCTGAGTTTTTGTTTTGCGCTGGGTACGTCTTGTGCAATTGATTCCTGTTGAAACACTGCTATGCTAAATAATGCGCTAGTGCAAATGAGGATGGCTTTTTTCATGTTTAAGTGGTTTAATTAAACATAAGACCTCCATCTTTTAAACGGGTTTAAAAGTTTTTGCGCATTATTGTTTTTTTAACTTTTAAGGAAGTATAAGTCTGGCTATTCGTCCACCGCCGCCGGCCATAAAAATGGCATTGCCATTTCTTGCTTTCTGTACCACATGAAAACTTTCCTTCGAAATCAATTGCCAGTTATTGCCGCCATCATTAGATATGTCAATACCTGAAGTGCCACATGCTACAAGTTTATTAGCATTCAGGTATATAACGCAAGACCTGTATCCATGAGGCATGGTAGTAGGTAAAGAATAAACCGGGCGTCCTGTTTTGAATGAAACAAGCACACAATTTTCTCTGCCAATACTATCTTTTGCAAAATCTCCTCCAACAATAACCGCAGTTTTTTCTGCATCATAGGTTGCAATTGAGTTTGCGCCGGTTGATGTGCCACCTTGCATCATGGGTAATGAATCGTTGAAATTATTTGTCAAAAGATCTTTTAACCTTGCTTTTGATCCACCGGTAACCAATAATATTGGAGCATAATCACCCCAGTCTGCCAGCTTAACATTCGTGCCACTTGAAGCAAACATGGCTTCTGTATCCGGTACATAGCGCACATCATCATTGCCACTTGGTTGAGGCATTACATTCCAGCTATCACCAGCATCAAATGAAAGAGCCACAAATAGTTTTCCCTGTATTGGATCACCTACTACAATCAGCGTATGCGTTGTATTGGGGAATCGGGTAGGAGAGGCCGTTGTATTGAGTTTATCGACAGGCGCTTTATTATTTTTTTTGGCCTGTTCATTTAATTTTATTTGAGCAGAATCAATATGCATATCCATCGCATCAAGAAACATTCCTTTTGTCGTGTCCTCAAAAACTTTGTTCCAGCTTTTTCCCCCATCTTTTGTTTTAAGTATAACTGCAGGTTCTGCGATACCAATTATAACAGCGGTTTCTGCGTCAATGGCTTCAATATCCCTGAAATCCCTTTTCTCATAACCAGGAACAGTGAGCCATTCCAGTGTTTTACCGCCGTCTAATGATCTTGCAACCGTACCATTGCTTCCACTGGCCCAAAATACCTGGTCATTCACCACACTTAAGCCACGAAAACTAACCCTTTTACCTGAGGCTAATATATTTACCTGTGGTGTTTGGGTAGATGCCTCAAAAAAGGAAAAGACAAAGAAAACCAGCACAAATATTTTATTTAACCGCATAGGAACTACATTTTTGTATTCAGACAGTAAGATAAGCAAATCGAAATCAAAGATCACCAAATCAAATAATCAAACATGATTCCATATTGGATGAGCCGTACACAACTCTTATTGGGTGATGAACCAATCGAAAAACTACGAACCAAAAATGTATTGGTAGTGGGATTGGGTGGTGTGGGAGGCATTTGTGCAGAAATGATAGCCCGTGCAGGGGTGGGTAAAATGACCATCGTGGATGCCGATACCGTTGACCTTAGTAACTGTAACAGACAAATACCCGCACTTCATTCCGTGGCCGGTAAACTGAAAGCTGAAGTGATGGCAGCAAGACTAAAAGATATTAACCCAGATCTGGAACTAACGGTACTCACAGAATTTATTCGTGATGAACGTACCAATGAAATACTCGACCAGGGAAATTTTGATTATGCAGTAGATTGTATCGATACACTTTCTCCCAAAGTGTATTTTATAAAAGCTTGCAAAGAGAGGAATATCCCCATCGTTTCTTCCTTGGGTGCTGGAGGTAAAGTTGATCCCTCTCAGGTAGTAGTTACAGATATATCCAAAACCCACCAATGTAATCTAGCCAGGTATGTACGTAAACGTTTACACGAACTGGGTATTTATAAAGGACTTAAAGTGGTTTTTAGCGCGGAAAAAGTAGACCAGTCCAGAATCATTGAAACAGAAAAAGCCTATCCCAAAAAATCTATCATCGGAACCATCAGCTATATGCCCGCAATATTCGGCTGTGTAGCAGCAAGTGTGGTGGTGAGGGATTTGTGTGAGGTGTGAGGTGTGGGGTGTTAGGTGTTAGGTACTAGGTGCTAGGTATTAATTGATAACTAATTTTAAAGTTAATATTTCTTTCTCCTAATCCCTAATCCCTAACACCTAACACCTAACCCCTAACTCCTCATCGCTAGTACAACAAATACTCCCTAACCTCATCTTCCCATTCTTTGCAACGACAGTATTTAGTGATGGCTGCAATGAATGCTGGGATGGGTAGGTCGAA
>JBKBWE010000065.1:0-2854 GCA_046289145.1 Sediminibacterium sp. | reverse complement strand
AATGCCGAGTAATTTATCGAGATGTCCTTTCCCGGTTGGGTTTACGCTTGTTGGATAAGTGGCCCATTGAAACTGAGAAGGGTGTAAACTTTTGATGAGCTTAATCAATATCATTCCTGTCATTACAGCATTAAAGCAAGATTGGTCATCTACTTTTAAATGAACCCCCTTACACAACTGATCCTTAAACTTGCTGTGTTCGGGTGTGAATTGAATAGGGGTAGCATTCATTTCACCCCCAGACATATTATTGAGCATATCTGCCAGTACATCTGCCTGTAACCATGGAGTGCCTGCTGCTTCAAAACTAAAAGGAGTTCCCCGACCTTCACTGATGTTGGTGGCTTCCAACAGACAAAGTCCCGGATATAAAAGCATCGACTGAAAACTTTGAATGGCAGGAGAAGTAGGTACAAAAGAAATGCCCCATGCTGGTTGAAACATTTCTCTTTGCCATCCTTTACAACCGATCACTTCAATATCAGCATGAATGTTTCTGCTTGTATTAAAATACAGCGCCAGTTCACCCATTGTACAGCTATGTCTTACAGGCATTGGCCATCTTCCGATAAAGGAGCTGTTGTCTTCCGTAAGCATTGGTCCTTCACAAAGCTGCATAATACCTGATACCGGATTGGGTCGATCGAGTATAACTAATTTTTTATGAGCAGTTGCACAGGTCTCAATAATATGAGAAAGGGTCCACAGGTAAGTATAAAACCGGCTTCCGATATCAGGAACATCAAATAATAAAATATCTATTTCTGCAAGATGAGATGGTTCAGGTGCAAGTCGTTCTCCATATAAACTGATCACCGGTAGTCCTGTTAAAGCATCATTTCCGTCTTTAACCGGATGCCCATCTGCTCCCCGCACATCAAGCCCATGTTCAGGCGCAAATAAAACTTTTATATTAAAACCAGCATTAATCAATGCCTGTCTGGAAGGCTCCAGTAATCTGGTAGTAGCCGCTTCATTGGTAACCATACCAATACGCTGGTTCTTCCAGGAAGGGCTTGCTGTTAGTAGTGTATCAATTCCGAATAAAAACATAGATTGGATGGCAGATGTCAGATGGCAGATGTCAGATTTTGGATGTCTGATGTCAGATGGCTGATGTCTGATTTGTTATTTTAGTTTTCTTATTTCTTATTCCCCTTCGACAAGCTCAGGGCAAGCTTTATTTCTTCCAAAGGTGCATTAAATGTCATAATCTTAAACTCAATTATAAAGTCGCCAAAAAATAAAGGATTAAAATCCCATTCTATAAATCTGACATCTGCGATCTGACATCCGCCATAAAAAATCCGATATCTGCGATCTTACATCTGCCATCTGACATCCCCAAAGGGGTCCTTCGGACTGCCATCAAAAATCTGACATCTGCGATCTGACATCATCCATTTTCTTCATTTCTTCTATCACATTAAAAATTATCGGGCAGCGGCCGTAGTGCATGAGGGTGGTGAATATTCTTTTGCTGAAGCCGGGAATATGCATGGCAGGAAATTCGCGGCACCCTTCGAAGCGAGATTCATAAACCGTGCATTTGTTATCCTGAAGGAAGGAGCAGGGGATGGCATTCATCAACATCATTCCATTACTTCCTTTTTCCATGTATTGTTCATCGAAATTGCTTCTGTTAATGTTGAGGTGGATAGATAATCGATCCGCTTCCTTATCGGTTACATTTATCATCAGCGTTTTACAGCAATTTCCACAACTGGTACAATCAATCGCTGGAGCAATCTTTTCATTGAGCCGGTTAACCCAACTATCTACCATAGCAGGGTCTAGTTGCCTTACCTTTTCCATAAAAAGGTCGTTTTCCGCACCCCGTTCAATGCTTAATGCGGCAATTTGTTCGAGATCGGTTAAAAGTTGTTTTTCTGGCATCTTAAGGTGGTAAAGGTAGGTTTCCGGGACAGAAAACACGATAAATCAACATTTTTTAATCATTTATCCACATCAAAAGGGTTATTGTAGAAAAGTAAAATTGTACCGGGAGTTGAGGTGGTTAGATTTGCGGGTTGGGAAACAGGCTTTCTTTTGGAAAGACTGGTTTGATAAAATTGAAGAACATGGCTGAACAGAAGCAATTGAACGAGTATAATGAAGATTCCATACGGTCGCTCGACTGGCGCGAGCATATTCGCCTCAGGCCGGGGATGTATATAGGTAAACTAGGTGATGGATCTGCCACAGACGATGGTATTTATGTATTGATTAAAGAAGTGATCGATAACTGTATCGATGAACATACCATGGGCTATGGTAAACAGGTTGAAATATCCATCGATGGTAAACAGGTAACCATCCGCGATTATGGCCGTGGCATTCCCCTGGGTAAAGTGGTTGATGTGGTCAGCAAAATAAATACGGGCGCCAAATACGATAGTAAAGCATTCCAGAAAAGTGTGGGACTAAATGGTGTTGGTACAAAAGCCGTAAATGCATTGAGCCAGTATTTTAAAGTTACCTCTCACCGCGACGGAAAAGAAAAAACAGCAGAGTTTGAACGGGGAGTTTTGGTTAAAGACCATAAAGAACAAAAGACCACCGAAGCGAATGGTACTTTGGTGACTTTTATTCCGGATGAATCGGTATTCCGCAATTTTCATTTCATACACGAATACCTCGATAGCCAGTTATGGAATTATTGTTACCTGAATGCAGGACTTTCCATTCATTTTAATGGCAAAAAATATGTCAGCAAAAATGGATTGCTCGATTTGCTGGAGCGTAAAACAAATGCCGACGAACTTCGGTATCCCATCATCCACCTTAAAGGGGAAGATATTGAAGTGGCCATTTCGCATAACAATGATTACGGAGAAGATATTTTCTCTTTTGT
>JBKBWE010000356.1:0-2357 GCA_046289145.1 Sediminibacterium sp. | reverse complement strand
CAGGTTTTGAGTTGGGGTGTTTTTCCGAAAGCAGGTATTCAATATGCTCACATCAGTAAAAACATGACCATATTTACTTGGTTGGTTTGCGAAACCCTTGAAAAACCCGACTTAGATTATTTTCTTCTATTTCGTTACACACCAAAACTAACAGAAAAAGTTAATCTATTTACCCAAGTTGAAAGTGTAAACGCTTTTCCAACTGTAAGCACAGAAAATTTCAGTTTCACACAACGTATTAGATTAGGCATACAACTTAAAACATATCAGTTTGGAGCAGGTGCAGATTTTAACCAAACTGGTAATAACGCATTCACCAAAATATATAATGTTGGTGGTTTTATAAGACATGAATTTTAAAAGATGATAGTAAAAAGAAACTTCAATCCCATAAAGGTAATTCAGTATGTAAAAACTGAATTGGCTTTTGCAGTTTTAATAACAGTAGCTGTTTTTGTGTTGCACAAGCAACATATTACCGCTGTTACTTTACCGTTTTCCATTTCAGCCATTTTAGGTAGTGCCTTGGCAATTTTCATTGCATTTCGAAATAATAGCTCTTACAGTCGTTGGTGGGAAGCAAGAACACTTTGGGGCGGAATTATTAATTCAAGTCGTGTTTTGGCAAGGTTGGTCATTACATTTACAGATAGTCATTCGCACCAACAGAATTACGAAAAGGAACGAAGCGAACAATTTAAAAAGGAAACGATTTACAAAGTAATTGCTTGGGTTCATGCCTTGCGTTTGCATTTAAGAAAACAAGATAATTGGCATGAATTGAAACCTTTTTTAACCGCACAAGAGTTTGAACATTTGGAAAAATCACACAACAAGCCAAACTATATACACCTTTTATCTGGGAAAAAAATATATGAAGCAATGGCAAACGGAACACTTGGTGGTTTCGATAGCTTTCAAATGGAAGGTCAATTATTAGCTTTAGCTAACTATCAAGGTGGTTGCGAACGTATTAAAAATACTCCTTTACTAAGACAATACGATTTTTTCACAAGAGTATTTCTCTACACGTTTATGCTGTTGCTTCCTTTTTCATTGATTGGTGATTTTACCAAAATGAATATTGACTATTTGATGATACCCGTTTCGATTATCATTTCATTTGTCTTTGCCATTATCGGTAAAGTTGGAGAGGTAAACGAAGATCCTTTTGAAAACAGAATTACCGATGTGCCGTTAACAGCTATGTGTAATACAGTTGAAAGAGATTTACGAGAAATGTTAGGCGAAACCGACTTACCTAAAAAGTTAGAAGCAGAAAACGGATTTCTTTATTAATGAGCAACTTTAATCAAATACCAACGAGCCGAATTGAGGCATTTAGCGATGGAGTTATTGCCATCATTATTACGGTTATGGTTTTTGATTTGAAATTGCAGGAAATACCGACCGACAAAACAGTTTGGAGTGAATTGATAAAACTGGCTCCCAAATTTATTTCTTATGCTATCAGTTTTTTGATGCTAGCCATCATGTGGGTTAATCATCACCAATTATTCCATCAAATTAAACACACCGACCGAAAACTACTTTGGTATAGCATTCATCTTTTGTTTTGGATGAGCATCATTCCATTCGGAACTAATTTTATTGGTGCAAATTTTAAACTGTGGGAAGCATCATTCTTTTATGGCATTATCTTTTTTATGAGTGCATTATCTTTTACTCTACTTAGGAATTATGTCATCAAAAAAGATTTACTACACGACAACATTAGCAAAGATGCTCACATAAAAATCAGAAATAAAAACAGAGTTGCACTTGGCATTTATCTGTCAGCAGCATTATTAAGTATTATTTCCGTTTACATTTCTTTTGTTCTGTTTCTGATAGTTCCAGCAATGTATTTTATCCCTGAAAAAATTACTCACTTAGAAAAATAGACGATGGATTTTAATAAGATATTTGAAAATAACGAGAAATGGATAGCAAACAAATTATCTGTAAATCCCGAATACTTTACAGAACTTTCTAAAGGCCAAAGTCCTGAATTTCTGTATATCGGTTGTTCTGACAGTCGGGTTACCGCAGAAGATTTAATGGGTGTTCAACCCGGAGATGTGTTTATCCATCGCAACATAGCCAATCAAGTGATTGCGACCGATAATAATGTTAATTCTGTTGTTCAGTATGCCGTAGAACATTTAAAAGTGAAGCACATTATTGTTTGTGGACACTACGAATGTGGTGGCGTAAAAGCTGCTTTAAACCCAAGTGATATGGGACAATTAAACAGTTGGTTACAAACCCTTCGAGATGTCTATCGCTTTCACAGGACAGAACTTGACAGCATTACCGATACTCAAAAAAGATTTGACCGTTTGGTGGAATTGAAT
>JBKBWE010000064.1:0-11490 GCA_046289145.1 Sediminibacterium sp. | reverse complement strand
AAAATTAGACCAGATTGTACAATTTGCATATAAATCTTCCAATGCACATTTGGGTGCTGATAAAAATTGCGATGGTATTATTGTGTACACATTGGTGATTGCCGGCTGACTTGAAAAATAGCTGAAAAAATCTGCAACAAAAGCTCCTTTAGTAGCAATATGAACTAGTTTTTGCTCATTGAACTGACTTATCTCATATTTAATCAAACCATCAGCAAGGAAATACATTTTATCACATATTTTACCCGAGCTTATAAGTTTTTGATTCTTGTCTAGTTCAATATAATCAAGCAAACATACCAGCTCTTCAAACTTATCTGTTGGAATTTTTGTGCTTCTACTTAAGTAGTCCTTGAAATTTGATATTGCTTGTTGTTTCATGGATGTCGTTTAAATGGCTTGTAACGGAAAAGGCTTGGCGCAGGTGGGAAAACCCAGAAGAAACTCCTGATGATGGAGTTGTGCAAAGTCTATTTCATCTTTTACACTGCTGAATGGTCTTCCGTCCCAAGGCGATTTGTAATTACAAAGGTCTCCGCCCGTTTTAATTATAATATTCCAGCCATAGTCGGCACTTAATACGTGTCGTACCATCTCCATAGCATTGTAATCCGGCTTCCAACAATAAAAGGCTTTAGGAAGTCCCGCCGAAAGTTTAACACTTCGTCTTCTTATCTCTTCAAGGTTTAATATTATTAGTTTAACTTCTGTCATTTGTCAAGTCGCATTACTTTCAGTTATGGGTTGCCAATATGCTGTTGGTGCTTCGTTGTTTTCGTCAGTCCGTTTTAAGATCACTTCAAAAAATTTAGAAGCTCAGATAGGAAAGCATCAGGGTTTTCTTCGACAACCCAATGAGCTGTTTGGGGAATGCGAATGTCCGTAACATTGTCCGCAACTTCCAGCATCATTTCTTTCATAATAGGACCACTTGTGCTGATTTCGCCACCAACAGCTAAAACCGGGATTGTAAGTTTTCCATTTTTCTTCAAGCTTTCCTTATTGTCAATTACGTCTTGGTCAAAGGCTCGATATACTTCCAAGCCAGCCCTCATTGCTCCTGGTGCGGCGTATGCCTTTGTGAAAACGTCCATGTCGTTGTCATTGATAGCGCCAACATTGTATATACGCTGGTTGAAAAAAGATTGTAAATACGGTCGTTCACGACCCGCTAACAACATTTCTGGTAAATCACGTACATTATGAAATGCAAAATGCCAAACCCTGGGGTCAGTCCGTATTTTATCAAATGCTGTTGTTCCTGGCAGCGGTGCATCTACTACGATTAGATGCGATGTCAAATCTCTGTATTCCTGTGCATAAGCATAAGCAACCATGAGTCCAATATCATGTCCCACCACAATCACAGGTTTTTCAATTTGAAAATGCTTTTTAAGCAACACATGAATATCGCTTGCCATTGTCCGCTTATCATATCCGGTGGCGGGCCGCCACGAATCACCTGCACCCCGATAGTCTATTGCAATGACCCGAAAGTCAGCTGCTGCCAATTTTGGAATAATAAATCTCCATTCCCACCAGGTTTGCGGGAAACCATGAATCAGCACAATTGTCCTTTCTCCCTCACCAGCTTCAACATAATGCATACGAAGTGAATTGTCAATCACTGCCATACCATGTCTCAATTCTCCAAACGCTTGTTTTGTTATTGCTTCCATATCTTATTTGTGGTCTTATTTAAGAGGCATCACAACAACGCCCCGTGTAGCTGGCGGTGGGGCCCCACCGGGGGGGGGAGGCGGGCCGGCGCCCCGCGTGGCGGCATAGGCAGCTACATTTTGTTAGCGGCTGGCTTCTTTTTTACTTATTTATTATTCGGATTATTGTCAAATCATCACTTGGCTTCAAACCAAATCTATTTTCAATTTCTATAATTTTCGTTTTGAGCATATTCTCTTCATTTGCCCCCTTTTCATCTATCAATAAATACCTGACAATTTCTTCTTCCGTGATTTTATCGTATTCTTTTCCATCAAAATTCTTGAAGGTAAAAATTCCGTCTGTCGAAATACTTAAATCTTCTACATTTTTTATGCTCAATTTCTGCGATTGATTTTGAAGCCAACTTTTAAAATCTTCGCCTAAATGATAGCCTAAATAATCAGGTTTGTCATCTTGTTCGTATTCAAACAATTCTCCATTACAGCAAATCAATCCGTCGCCAATTGTCATCAATTCAATCTCTTTCTTTTGTTTATCAAATACGCCGATAATTAAGGTACTTAATATTTCCTCTATTTCGAGGTGCAATTGGTTTTTTAACTGTTTTAAATCTTCAAATAGCCTTTTTAAAATTTCTTCTAAATATTCATTCGTTTCCTTTTTTGTTCTTTCGGCAAATTCCCTGAAACTGATTTCTTTTCCAATTTTTCGAAGCAGCTTGGCTATCAATGTCGATGCGAAATGACTTTCTTTTCCCATTGAACATCCATCCATTACTGCAATTAAAATTTTGTCTTCTCCAATGTCAGTTATTGCACTTGAATCTTCATTGTGATTTATGTGAAATTCTCCGATTCTTGATATTTCATGTTTTTTCATATTCGATTAACAATCGGATTTTCTAGTTAATTCAATTACTACATTTTTGTTTTCCTGCTTATTACCTACGTTTTGTCGCTTGCCGCAGTGGGGATTTCGGAGCACTGCACTTGATTTAATTGTGTCAGTTCCCATTGCGGCAAACGGCTCTTGGGCGTTGTTTATTTTTTTTCCAAGTCCTGCTGAACAAATTCTATCCAATTCTTCTGTTCAATTTTGTCCAAAAGAACGTCTGGTTTAAAACCTGTTTGGTCAATCGGCTCTTTATCTGCCCAGCTTGATTTTACAATTGGTATTGTTAACATATATTGATCGTATGGTAGTGGAGTTAGGGTTGACATTCCCTCATAGTCCATCATTCCTATTGTATTGATACCATATGTTGTTGTCTTTTTACTTTGTTTAGAAATGAAGAAAAAGTATTCTGCCGAACTACCACAAAGGTTATCGACAATCAAGGCAATTTTCTTCGGTTTTGCTAAAACTGAATCTAATGGAAAGGTTACTCCTGGAATAGGATAAAATTCTTTTTTTGTAGTGGGAAGTTCCTGATATGCTTTTTTGTATGCTGCAAGAATCTCGTCTGGAAAGTACTTTTTATAGTCATCTGGAATAGGATTTACTACAAAAGGTTCTAAATCAGCTAATTTGGATTTTACATTCTCTGGTGTAACTCTTAGATAAGTATCATATTGAAAAATGGGATTTGTCATAAAGTATGATAAAAATGAAACCCAACCGGTGTTACCTCCGCCATTTCCTGTTAAATCAACAATCAGATTATCACAAGTTTTGATAATTGAATCATTTTTGCTAACCAATTGCAGTATTTTATCATCATTATTTATAAAAGTTGGAATTTTTAAATACGCTGTTTTAGAAGATAACTTTTGAAAATTAAGCCCATTATTATTGTCCCTCCAGGTTTTTAGTTCTTCTTTTTCAGTATTGGATAATTCTGACGGATAAACTTTTCCAAACATATTATAATACCAAATTTGCAAAAGATTTCCTTTTTGTTTTGCAGGTACATCTGTTGTAATAAAGGAATTATACTCTTTGGCGATAAACCCAAATTTAGAAGGTGTTAATGTCATATAAACCAAGCCTACTGGAATTTTAACATCTTGAGATTGTATTACTATTGCTTTATAAATGTTGTTTGGGAATTTTTGTATTGCTAATTTCAGGGTAGAGTCTGCATTTATCCAAATACCTTCTACATCGGCAACTTGCTTTTTTGCAAGTCTTTTTTTGAAATGTTCTTCAGAATAAGTTATTTTTTCATAGTCATCGTCATTTGTATTTGAGTAACTTAAAACGAAGTGCTTGTCTTTAAAAAATCTTACATAATTTTTAAGTATGTAGAAACAGGTTTTGGGAGTTGTTATATTTAAAGCACTTTTTTTCAGCGAATTAACTAGTTTCTTGTATTTACCTTTGGTGGCTTCATTTATTTTAGACGGAAATCCAGCGTAGTTTTCTTCGGTTTTATTGATAAGTTTGTTCAGGTTGTCTAAACAATTACAGCTGTTATCTTGTGAAAATATTTTAGTCGATAATATTAACAAAAATGTAAGTGTATAAATGATTTGTTTCATATTTATTTTGACAATTCGTGTTTAATCTGTTTAAAGTGTCTTTCATAAAGTTGTAAGGCTAAATAACACCAACAGTTCGGGTATTGGTATTAACCGTCAGTTCAAAGATAGCACAAAAGCTGATAGAAGCACATCTGTTGCTATACTTCCATCAGCCCCCATTTTGGCAATACCTTGTTAGCGGTTCGTTGTTGTTCTGCTTAACCTAAGTTCAATGATAGACAGTGTCAGGATTATTAATATTTCAGCAATAAAGTATAAATGTCCAAGTAGCGTAATGGTGTTCAAATTTTTGAAAATGTGATAACCTGTAAATATGCAGTAACTGATATTAAATAATGCGATAATAGTTAAGTAGGGTTTCCAGTTTTCTATCTTAGTAAGATAAATGGTAGTTGAGTATATTGAACAAACGATTGCTATGGAGATAAAGATACGCACTGTACTTCTTGGCATACCAAATAATGCTTCGAATGCGTAAGGAATAAGTAAAGAAAGCACCGAAATAATAGCCCCAATTGCATCAACAAGAAATATCTTTTGTCCTTTTAAAATAGAAATATTCACATTGATTTATTTTGCTGTTTTTGAAATGCTTGTTTAAGTAACAACCTTAACAAAAGTTAGGTCAGTCTTCTTTTTGTAGTCAACATTTAACATTACTGGTACTCATAAAGTTTTTTGTTCATAAGTTCATGTTTCAATACGAGGCCATTTCCATGCATAACGGATAATCAGACAAAGAAGAACGACTTCTACAACAGCACCAAACACCATGTGCATCCAAGCCTCTCCTGCCAAATTGAACAATGTATAGGGAATATACACTGCGGCAATAATGATATTTGCCCGGCGATTTATTTTAGCCGGCAGGGCAACAGAAAGGAAAATCATCCCTGCCGGAATGGTCACTGAGGCGAGCGCCGCCAAAAGAAATCCTTGCGTAATATCAAATACAAACACCTTCCCTTTCAGAATATCTGCTATTTTACCCGGCATATATAAGGCGAAATAATCAACATAAATATAGAGCAACATAAAACTCGCCCAGAGCGTAGCAAGCTTCTGTTTCACATTGATTTTGATGTCTTCCAGTGCATTTTGGGTATTCATAACTTGTTTTTTTATGTATTCATAAATGATTAACTAAAGATTAAACCCGAAATGAAATCCCGGTTCTCCGAAGATGAATTTAGACCATTTGTCATCCAACTGTTTAAATCCATCCGGCATTCTGGTGTGATAAGCACGGTGGGTAATTGCAAGGGATGGTTGAATAAAAAATCTATCTTTGAAAAGTTTGATGTGATAACCAACGCGGTAAGTATTGAAAACCTGAAAACCATTATCAATTTCATTGCCTTCTTCATTCACAAAATTTTGCAAAGAAGGCATTACATTCAATTCGGCATATAAACCTTTCCACAAAAATCGTTGGTAAGCCACTGATAAGCCATACTCACGAACATACCCCGGAAATTCTTCTTCCGGCTTTCCGTATGATTTGTTAAAAAATGGGTGAATACCATTTGGCCAGGCATATTTCCAGGTCTTTGGTTCTAATGTAATTACATCTTTTCCGGTGATCCGATAGCCTATATTGAGTTGAGCGAAGTCGGGGGGATTTGTAGAAGCCAAATTACCCAATAAAAACAAAGTACTCCCAACGAACCACCTTTTGTAAGTACTGTCTGTTTTAGCATATTGTGCTTTGAGTTGGAGCGTGCTTGCCATCATTAAGGTCAAGGCAAACCATAAAATCTTCTTTTGCATATCTTTTTTTATTGTTAAATGATACTGCAAAAGTAGATTGGCAACAGACTTAAAATCGTTCACTAAAGTTAAGAAATGAAGTTACGCTTGGCTTTTTTCTAAAATTCTTGCTCGTAGTCTGCTTAACGATTGCGGTTTGATCCCTAAATAGCTCGCCAATTGGTGTTGTGGAACACGCTGAACAAGGTCCGGTCTTTTTTGCAGTAAGTTCAGGTATCGTTGTTCTGGAGAAGAAGTCTTAAACTCGTCAAAGTCTATTCGTTGTTTAGCCAGCAATTCTTCCGACAACATTCTACACATTATATCAAACTTTGGAAATTTACGGTTTACTTCTACTTCCATATCAGAATTGGAAACTAAAAGGATAGCGTCTTCTACACAACTTACATAATATTCGGACGGCGTTTTGCTGATTACACAAGGGGGTGTCAAAGCTTCCATTTCGGTGTAGAAAGCAGTTGTTTTTTCTTCTCCGTCTATGTTGTAATAAGTCCGGATACAACCTTTAAGAACAAAGTAGCTTTCTTTCGATTTTTGTCCTTCTTTGAGTAAAGTCGTCCCTTTCTTTACCGAGCGAAATATGTCCAAAGAAACGATTGCGTTCTTCTCCTCTTCTGTCAGAGAAATATATTTTGATATAAAGTCAAATAGTATGTTTTTCATTGTTTTGTTGTTGTTACGGTCGTTGGTTTATTGGCGATGGTGGAGCATCCCGACAAGTCGGGACAAGTTTTGGAAAACGTCAACCCAACATTTACACTACTCGTCCCGATACTTCGGGAAATGCCCCATAGAAGTACAAAGGTTGAGTTTACAACTGTCAGCCCCTGTATTGCCAATAGGATATTAGCGGTTCGTTGTTTGCTGTCAGTGTTTTTTTGATTATTTATTGTCTTCAAACCATTTTACGATTGATGGCATATTTCTCTCAAAGCCACCGGGAATAAAAAAGTTAAGAATCCCACATTTCTCATTTGTCCTGTTTGCAAAGTCGTGAACTGTTTTGGCAGGTATTCTTAAAAAAGCTCCTTTCTCTACGTCAACCCATTTGTCGCCTACGAGTATTGATGCAATACCTTCAATACCATAAAATACTTCATCATTGTCTTCGTGTTGGTGTGCACCTGGTCCATCTGAGTTTGGTTCAAGCCACCACTCTGAAATACTGTATTTGTTTGCGGTTTCATTTTCGTCTGCCTTGAAAACTGCCGTCATAGTCCCACATTTGTAAACTCTTCCTTCTCCTGTTTTAAGAAAGAGGGGGTCCGTTTCTTTATGTTTATATTCCATAATTCAGTATTACTACTTAGTTTTTGTTTGGCATCGATTTTCAATGCCCCCCAACGGTTTACGTATTGGCGATGGTGGAGCATCCCGACAAGTCGGAACAAGTTTTGGAAAACGTCAACCCAACATTTGCACTACTCGTCCCGATACTTTGGGAAATGCCCCATAGAAGTACAAATCTTGAGTTTACAACTGTCTGCCCTACAGTTGCCAATAGAATGCTGGTGGTTCGTTGTTTTATTTCGTTGCATTTATCCATTCAGTAATAATTTCTGTCAATTCCGCTTTTCCATTTTCGATGTCTTGCAGACTTTTGAAAGTTATGATTGCTCGGTCATTTTCTTTCCAAACTAACATTTTACTACTATTCGATATTAGTTTGTCTTTAGGTTGAGTTTGTTTGCTTGCTCCTCTATGAAAAATTAGTTGCACTTGTTTACTTGGAGGTTGGATTCTCATTGTAATCCTGTCCGCATTGTCAAAACAATAATTGGGACCATTCCATTTTATATTTTCCGTCAAATCCGGGTTTGCAGATAAAATGTAGTTTCTTAATTGTTCTATTTCTTTTCTAAACGGATGCTCTTGCTCGTCCAAGAATTTTGTCACCGCTGTACTTTTCATTTTGTATTGTATCTTTTAGTATCTACTACTGAATGTGCTATGAGAGTTTAAATTGATTGTTTTCTTTTTTGTATTGTTCAATTGTCAATTTTGTATGATTTGGATGTCATCTGTATTGTGCTACAATAACCACCAACGATTAGCATATGTGTAGTACAACCGTTTAGAGGGCATTATCACATATAATTTAGGGCTTATTTTTTTTCAACCCGATTTTTTTATCTCAATATTTACTTTCCTTAATCCTTCAATTCAAGCCGCGTTCTTTTAAGACCTCTTCCAGGTCCTTATTTTTATTTGGACTTTTAAGCATCTTGTAAATAAAAAAAACGGGTATTAACATGGGAATAAAAAATCCCAAACGTTTCTCCGAAGATAGACTCCAGGAAACAACTCCGAAAATGAGTATGCCTGCGAGAAAGCCAATGGCAGTTGCATGGAATATTTTAGATTTATTTAGTTTCTTTTTTTCTACTAAAAGTTCTTCTTCCGTTAATTTGTAAAGGTCTTTTTTTTCCATATTACTCTATTTTATGAATTTTTGCTTTGCATTGAAGCCAACGTTCAGGGCTTTGTGTCTGTTGCGAGCGCGGAGCAGATTACTTTCAACTAAGATAAAACTTCTTGCGGAAAACCCAACTTGAATTTAGCACAAAACTCGCAATAGCGCAAAACCGCTGTTATATGCCGTTTTTGTTTTTTGTAATAATTGGTGGTGACGGCGGCGGAAGAACATACTTTGAACTTTTAAATTCCAGCATCTTTCCGGTCCTTTTTATTTTCAGTTTTTCTTTGAATTCACGAATCCAATTTGCCAACAAATAGAATTCTTTTGGTGCATTATGGCTATGAACAACAACTAATTTGCCAATTGAGTCTTTGTCAATAAACATTGAGTATGTTATTCCGTCACTATACTCCTCAAAATATTCGTTTTTAAGTTTTTTAAGATTAAGAGTGGAAATTAATTCAATTAACTTTTTTCTTCACTAGGATTAATTTTTGCAGCGTAGTTTGTTTTTCCTCTAGGGATTTTCAAGCTGTCAAAGACATCTCTCGCTGGCCAGTGCTGTCTGAAATACACACTGTTGTTGGTTTATAAATTAGCGTGTAACTTGAATGAAAAGTATCGTTATAGCTAAACTCAAAATACTTAATAGAATTTTCATCTTCTTTTTTTCTGTTACAAGAAAGCAAAGTAATAAGTACAAAACATAAAAGAAATCTATTAATTTTATTTTGCATGGTGTTGTTTTAAAATGGCAGGTAACGTTTTTCAGGCTTTGCTTTCGGGCGGGAAATCGAAGCGCAAAAGCCCAATTTATTATTAAAGTTTATTAGAAGCACAAAGCTTCAAGTTTGCAAAACTTGTCCCGACATTTCGGATTCATCCCGCCTGACGCAAAACCCGTGTTGGTGGCAGGTGTTCTTATTCATTTTTTAGTTTCGTCCAATTCCATGCTATTATTGCTACCATTGCTGTCAAAATACTTTCAAGAAAAGAAAGAAATACATAAAATATTCTCCATTCAGATATTGAAGCTATTCCTACTAACAAAGTAAATAATGTAAAAAATATTCCCACTCCAATATTTAGCCATTTGGTTACTACAGGTTTTAATACTAATGATAGAAAAATCATCAGACTTGGAATTGTCAATACGATAGTTGCTGTAAAAAGTTTTAAAGGACTGTCCAAGTTATTTTGTCCGCCATAGTGCAGAAAGTTTTAATCTAATGTTTACTTTGAAATCCTCTAATTGCTGTGCAATTTGCTTTATTCTAAATTTGTTAAGAAAATTTTATACCATTCATTTTCTTGTTTTCCTGTTCTTGAATTGCTTTCCAAACTCAAATAGATAGTCGTAAATAGCGTAATACGCCATTCCAAGTTCACGGTTTGTTAACTCTGTATTTGTGAAAAGGATTACTGCTACATCATTTGTTAGCAAAGAATTCATTTCAGTTTTCAGACCAAAGTCAGTTCCCCCATGACCGATAAGCGTCATGTTTTTCTTGCTTCGCCAAAACAATGCTTCATTTTTTTCTTTTAGGTTGATATTAGCTGGCTTTTTATATTCAGTAAACTGAAATGTTTGCATTTGGTCAGATGATTCTTTTTGCAGAATCCTTCTATTCTTTAAAATTCCGCCATTCAATAATGCGATATAAAATTTAGTTAGTTCCATAACGGATGTTCGCAGACCACCATCAGGATAAGTTGTACCTTCATATAAACCTACTCTCGTTAAAGTATCATTAGTGTACTTATAAAGCTCTGCATGATTATCACGATTTATTTCTGACAAGAACCATCCTGAGTTTTTCATTCCAAGCGGAGTAAATATTTTCTCTTTGCAATAAACATTTAATTTTTTTCCTGTCTTTAATTCAACGATATGCCCGGCTAACGAAGCAGCAATGTTTGAATATTCCCAATAATCACCTGGTTTAGCATTGTAAAAATTGCTATCAGAATAATACTTACCTCCTTTCACAAAATAGTTAAATAAAAAATCTCCAAGCGGCTTTGGTGTCTCTCCATTAAAATGGAAAAGACTATCAGAATAAAATGGCTCCCTATCCGCTAAACTGGAACTATGGGTTGCAATATTTCTCAATGTAATTTTTTCATTTGGAAAATATGGATTAACCACTTTAAAAGGCAGATATTTATTAATGTCCTCATCTAAAGAGATTATATTTTCTTCTGCCAGTTGCATAAGGCTAACACCAACAAACGGCTTTGCAATAGAGCCTACATTCATTATTGTCTTGGTTGTAAAAGGTTTTTTCCTTGCTATATCGGCATATCCGTACCCATTAGACCAAATAACTTTGTTGTCAACAATTACAGCAGCTGCAATGCCAATCAAACCAGATTCCTTCATTTTTGCATCAATAAAACTATCTACTGAAGTTTTATTTATTTCACTAGTAATTGGCTGTCCTTTAATATTTGGACAAAATATAGTTGTTATCAATAATAAGATTAGGAAGAATTTTATTTTCATTTTATTTAGAATTTAATTAAGGTTTTTTTCTAATTCCAACATGCCGATAGAAGTGACTGTCTTTTTTTACCAGACATCATTATTTTATAGACATCATCATTATAGCCGTGAAAATGATAATATCTTGAACAAAATGGATTGTCCATGCAATTGAAATACCTCTTGTTTCTATTGTTGCTTTACATAAAATGTAACCCAATACCCCTGACATGATTACTCCAATTATACCTTTTGGGTTACCAAAGTAACGAGGTAATCCAAATAAAATTGCGGAAGTAATTAATGTGTAAATTTTGAATACTGGTTTTCAAGTCCTGCAATTACCCCAAAGCGAAAAATCATTTCTTCGGCAAATGAATTTGTCAATGAAAAAAGAAGTACATACGGCATAAACCACCAATGAAAGTTGTTTAAGTTGTAATAGCCAACAGCAATTGCAATCTGTTTTTAAGCCAAGTGGTTTTTCCATCTATACCGAGCCATTTCTCTTTTGTGGCAATAGTTCTGAGTTCACCTATGCTCAAAAGATATGTACTTTCTGGTTTTATCAGGACCCGTGAGGGACGAAACGGGGTCACTCCGCCTGACGCAAAACCCGTGTTAGGTGCTGGCATTTTATTCGTTACACT
>JBKBWE010000063.1:0-11704 GCA_046289145.1 Sediminibacterium sp. | reverse complement strand
AGCAAGAGACCATTTACCCTGCTTTGATTGCAGAGTTAAAAGCAGCAAACGCACAGTTTACAACTGGTGCAGCTGTTCAAGGCGATATTATGTATGCTGGTAATACTACCAAATGGAAGAAGTTTGCCAATTCATTAATTGCTACACTTTCATTGCGCATTTCTAAAGCTAACCCAACTTTGGGTAGAGCAGAATTTGCTGCAGCCATTGCTGGTGGTGTAATTGATGCGAATACAGACAATGCTACCATTACTTATCCTGGTGGAAACTACAATAACCCAGTTTACACTTACTATGTAATTACCCAGCGTTTTGACTATGCAGTTAGTGCAACTGTAGCAGACAAATTAACTGCTTTGGGCGATCCACGTATTGATAAGTTTGGCAATAATCCAAAAGGTTTCCCTTATGGATTAACCAGAGCTGATGCATTGGCTTGGCAAACTACCAATCCAAGTTTTGGATTCTTATTAGGCTATACTGCAACACCTCAAACCATGCCGTTGAGCTTGATTTCTGCTGGTCAAATGTTTTTGGCAAGAGCAGAAGGAGCTAAATTGGGATGGACCACTGAAAACGCAACTACCATGTACAACAATGGTGTGACTGCAGAAATGAACAGATGGGGTATTACCAATGCAGGAGCAATTGCTTCTTATTTAGCACAACCTTCAGTTGCTTTAACTGGCACTGCAGCAGACAATGCTAAAATTGGTGAGCAGCGTTGGTTAGCTCATTATCCTGATGGTTTACAAGGATGGTCTGAGTGGAGAAGAACTGGATTCCCTGCTTTAACTCCTGCACCTGGTGCTGGAAAAGCAATTCCAAGAAGAATTCCTTACGGACCAAACGAACCTTTATATAACCCAACCAATTATGCCGCAGCTGCAGCGTTGTATAACACCAACTCTCAGGATGCTAAAATGTGGTGGGATAAATAGTTAGTTTTTCATTCTCAGTTTTAATTCTCATGGGGGGCCTGTATTCTTACGGGCCCCTTTCTTTTTGTATTCCTAATTAGCATTTTAGCCCTACTTTTGACACTCAAAAATCATGTATGGAGCAGCAACCCAATAACCAATTGAATATTGAAATATCTGAAGAAGTAGCTGAAGGTGCTTATGCCAACTTAGCCATTATTACCCATAGCAATGCAGAGTTTGTAATAGACTTTGTAAATGTGATGCCTGGTACACCTAAAAGCAAAGTAAAGTCTCGCATTATCTTCACGCCCATGCATGCCAAGCGTTTCATGAAAGCCCTTGAAGAAAATATCGCGCGCTTTGAAGAAGCCAATGGGGCCATTCAAGATTTGGAGCAGATTGAAATTCCGATGCATTTTGGAGGTCCTACTGCGCAAGCATAACATCTTGTTTTAAATAGTAACTGTTTCAAAAAAGTTGTTTCGTTCGCTACCCAGTATTGCTTGAATTATAATCCTATCAATTTAGGTAATCATCGTTCAGCAATCCTGAAATGCTCACTACACATCTTTTTTGAAACTCTTTCTACTTTCCATTTCAATTTTTATTAATGCTTACGCCTCCCTCAAAAATTACTTTACGGTATTTATAAAATGTTCTCTCGGTGTTTTTTCAAGCATCCCCTTTCCATATCAGTTTTGTGATTACTTATGCTTGGGTTTTGCATATTGCTTAAGCTGCTCTATATTATTTTGGTATAAACCATTCGTATGTTGGGTTAGTGTCAAACTTTTTAATTTTTAATACACCTTGCCTCATTGAAAGATAAAAGTCTTGATTGTCAATCAAGATGGACGATGGATACAACATGCCCCAATAGAACGGAGATTTTAAAATTTCTATTGGTTTTAATTCTTTTCCAAACTTAAAAATATATTGACTTCCTACGATTAACTTTTCGTTATTATGATTGGCAATCAGTTTGGGGATATCATATAAATTGGAAACTGTTTGTGTTTTCCAAAAACCATTCTCTTTAAATATTTCAATTATTTTTCCAAAATACAGTCCTTCAATTGCATATATTCTTGATTGGAATTCAAAAAAATTATTTATTGTTAGTCCTTTTTCAATTTCATAAACACCACGTCCCTTCAGATTCATAAAGTACAAACTGCCACTAAACTCTCCATTTTTAAATCCTATTAAATAACCATCTGATGTTTTCTTTACAAATTTTCTCCCCTTAAAAAGGTTAAATTTTTTGTTGATGAATTTCTTTGAAAAAGGTAAGCTGTCACCTTTTTGTATCGAGTAAGGATTATTGACAATTTCCCAAGTATCTCCTGATTGAACAAATAGCCAATCGTTTTCTGATTGATTAGCTTTATAAATCAAGTCACCCATTGGCAGGGTGTCAATTTTCCAATTCGTTAAGTTGGGGGCTTGTGCCAGACTGAATTGACAAAGCATCAAAAGACTTATGATTGACATAAATTTCAAAATACAATGATGCTCTAATGGGTATACTATGCTTGTAATTACCTTACTCAATTGCAATATTTAATTATTAAATATGATCTTTTATTGATTTAAATTTAACGCTTAATTATATAAATAGCTTTTCAAACTCTTTTTCGGTCCTAAATTTCAACCCTTAACTTTAATAAACTAAGAATTAGGAGTTATTGAAGTCAGCCTAAATGAAAACGTATTTATCAATATTTTTTTTATTAGTATCAACCTGTTTATTGGGACAATCAATTAAAAGGATTGACGGTACGCAATATTCTGCAGATAGCTTGAATGCAAAAATTGAGCACTTAATGAAATCTGCGAATGTTACGGGGGTTGCTGTTTCAGTATTCAACAACAATAAAGCTGTTTTTAGTAAAACCTTTGGACTTGCGAATGTTCCTAAAAATATTCCTTTAGAGAAATCATCGGTTTTATATGCAGCTTCATTTGCTAAAACTGTATTTGCATATATAGTTATGCAATTCATTCAAGAAAAAGTAATAGACCTTGATAAACCACTTGTTGAATATTTAAAGAAGCCATTGCCAGATTATATAATCAGTGGTTTTAGACGCGGGTATCATGATCTTAAAACGGACAAACGTTACGAGAAAATTACTGCAAGAATGTGTCTTACACATACAACAGGATTCCCCAATTGGCGTTGGTTTGAAGCAGATAAAAAACTCAAAATTAAGTTTGAACCAGGAACTCGATACTCGTATTCAGGGGAGGGACTTTATCTACTACAATTTGTAATTGAACAAATAACAGGCAAGGATTATGAAACTATTTCGCAAGAAAGGGTATTTAAACCTTTGCGGATGGAAAATACCAGCCAAGTTTGGCAAACTAGGTTCAATGAAAAAATTGCCTATGGTCATAGCGTAAAAGGAGAACCTTACGAACTGATGAAATGGAAGGAAGCAAGTGCCGGTGGCTCAATGAGTACAACTTTTGATGACTATTTAAAGTTTTATACCGCATTAATTAGTAGCAAGGGAATTAATAAAAAGTCATTTAGAGAAATGACAAGCCTACAGGTTAGTATAAAGTCTAGAAGGCAATTTGGACCTCTTGCTCAAATAGATGGAACAGAAAACGATGAAATTCAATTAGGATATGGTTTTGGAGTTGGAACATTTTTTACTCCTTTTGGAAGAGCCCTTTTTAAGGAAGGACACGATGATGGCTGGGGTCATTATTCAATATGTTTTCCTGATAAAAAAATTGCAGTTGTAATTATGACAAACAACGACAATGGGGAAAGTATATTTAAAGAATTATTAGAATACAGTATTGGAGATAAATTCACTCCTTGGCAATGGCAAAACTATATTCCGTATAATTGGAAATAAACATTCAGCAATAAATCAAAATTTGGCTACAGCTTAATTTTAATGCCACCGTTTACCACAAAACCATCCACTGGTGCATAAATATCTTTGAAACTGGGGTTGTTAATATTTCCTGTGTAGATAGGGCCAAATTTGGTTTGTCGGGTATTGCTGAAGTTTTCAAAATTGATGAATAAGGAGAACTTTTTCCAAAGTTTCTCTGCCATTAAACCCATAATCCAATAGGATTTACCCGTTGTTCCGTCACTTAATTGTTGTTGGCTAAAATAATAGGCTTCTAAACCAATTTTCAATTTGTCTTCTATCTCATACATCAACACATTGTTTAGTCGGTGTTTAGCTGTAAGAGGCAACCAAGCTTTGGTATTATTAAAATGGGTGTTCGCATCTGTATAGGTATAGCCTAGAAACAATTTAAAATCGCCGTAAGTTAGGCGCAGATTGGTTTCCATTCCTTTTGTTTCTAAGTAACCAGTTGAATTTTGAAAAGAGTAGATTCCACTAAACGATCCAACTAAAATCAAAGGGTTATTTAATCGCGTATAAAAAAACAAATGGTTCATACTAATACCTAGATCACCAATTTTTGTTTTATAATTGATATCCCAATTGAAGCCTACAGAGCGTTCATTTCTTGTGTTGATATTGTCAATAGGAGCAATATTTTGAAACTGAAATCTTTCCGCTTCTTCTGTAAAAATACTTGGCGCTTTATAACCGTATCCACCACCAATACGTGTGGTAAATTGGGGTGTTAATTTAAACATTGCAGAAAGTCTGGGTAATAGCTCCCAACCATAGTTGCTTACATGATCGCCACGTAAACCTGTTTCTATAACGATACCATCAGAAATGGTCCACGCATTTTGGATGAAAAGACCAATTGTATTTAATTGATAATCTCTTTTAGCAATAATTGTTTGACCTTGTTCAATTAATTTATCTGTAAGCAGATTGGCACCAATAACCCAATCAGAAGACTCCTTTTTTTGATTCCAAGTAAGCTCAGAAAACGATGATTGTTGCAAAGCATCAAATTGATAGTTGGGAATATTAATGTCTCTATTAAAATTGCTGAAGCTATTTTTAAATTGAAGATGGGTGTTTTCGTTGAGTTGATGAGTGATGCCAAGCTGTGAGGTAATGCGTTCGGTTTTATTTTTTTCAAAAAAACCAGTACCGCCATTATTGATATAATTAATGCTACCACCAGTTCGGTCTTCAGTAACAAAACTGATTCCTACATCTGCATTGGTTTTTTTGCCATATAAAAATAGTCTAGGGTTGATTGTATAACGTTCAAATTTAGGAATGGCGGTTAATCCAATATTGGCTGGATCAAAGGGACGATTACTATTTCTGGATGCGAAAACGGTTAAACCTGCTTTGCCATAGCGTTCACTGTAAAAGCCACTCAGGTCTAATCCACCCGCAGAAGTAGCATTGGCTAAAAAGTTAAGTTCTCTTTCTTCTTGGGGCGTTTTAGAAACCAAATTAACCAAACCTGCTATGGCTCCACCACCATATAAAGTGGATGCTGCACCTTTAATTACTTCTACTTGTTTTAAATCTAGCGGAGCAATTTGAAGAATAGATAACCCACCAGAAAAGCCTGCGTATAATGGATAGCCATCCCGAAGAATTTGTGTGTAACGACCGTCCAAACCTTGAATACGAATGCCCGCATTATAAGATGTAGCAGAAGTTTGTTGGGTTTGAATACCAGTACTCTCGTTTAATAACATACGAATATCACCTGGCTTCATATTTCCTTTTTCTACTAATTCTTCTCCAGAAATCACTTCAACACGAGTGGGAATATTGGCAATGGTTCTACTAATACGAGTGGCTCTTACAACTACTTCTTCTTCCTCTTCTTCGTGTTCTTCTTCTTCAATTAATAGCACTTCAATAATAGTAGGATTGGGTTGAGGTACCTGTAAAGTGATTTCTTTCTCTTCGAATCCAACAAAAGACACGCTGATATTATATGTTCCCGAAAGTATGTTTTTAAATATTGCTATGCCTGCACTATCAGCAATAACGGTTTTGTTTAGTTGTTTAATGCTAACCGTAGCACCAGCCAATGTAGTTTTATCTGAATTGTTTTTAATTGAAAGTTGAATGGTATGTTGAGCAGAACTTTTAACTGCAAGTAGTACCAGTAAGTATACGAAAAACAATTTCTTCATAGATGGCAAATCTACATAAACCCCTTCATTTCATTCGGGCGAGTATAAGACAACATCTCCTAAACGATATTTATAAAATGTTCTCTCAGTGATTTTATCTTCTGTTGCTTCTTAGATAAGGGAAATTTGTTCCTTGATAGGTGAGGTCTAGAAAATTAGCAAATGATGGGGTATTCAAAGAATATCCACAACTAGTAACTGCTAGCATAGCAGATTTGAGTTTATCTGATACAACTTGATTAGCGGTATAATTTGTCCATTCTAAAATAGTGAACTTTACATTGGCTTGTTGATTGGTAGTAGGTGTCCAAGTATAAGTTCCACTTGATTTTGCTCCTCCTAAGTCAAGGATCCAAGTATTGTTGCTTTTCAATATTAATGTACTTGGAGTTGGTGCATCAATAATTACAGAATCACCCAATGCCCTAAAATCATAAATGCTGAATTCTACATTCGCAATTGGAGATGCTGGTATGGGGTCTTCTTTTTTACAGGATGACAAAAAAAGAAAAAAAACAATAACTGCTTAATTAAAATTTCGCATTTGGCGTTGCTGGTTTGGGTTCTTATTTTTCAAAAAAAAAAAAAAAAATAAAAAAAACAACTGCAGTGAGGGTGATAAATTTTGACATAAGCTTTTTTTACACTTTAAAATTAATTGCAATTTTGTGAAGGGTTTCTTAAACTGCTACTAATTTCCCGAATACACCCCTTAAGTAATTGAAGTATATCCTCTTCAAAAATTACAAGAACAAGTAAAACGAAGCATTAATAGATGGATGAGGGGATGCTTTAATAAATTATATATTGGTGATGCATCTTTCATAAACTTGCGAGAGCGAGCATTTCAGGATTGCAGAGCATAATGAGATTTAATAAGGGGCATGCATAATTTAAAAAGTTGCGAGAGCGAGCATTTCAGAAACGCAGAGAATAGCAAGGCTTTGAGTTTAATACTTGCGTTTCTGGGCAGCGAGCGAAGCAACTTTTTAAATTATACATACATGGTTTAAAGCATCCCCTCATCCGCGAAACTGAAATATCCCTCATGACTCACAATGATATGATCAGTCACTAAAATATCTAAAAAAGCAGCGGCAT
The DNA here is from genome assembly GCA_046289145.1 of Sediminibacterium sp. Classification (GTDB taxonomy): domain Bacteria; phylum Bacteroidota; class Bacteroidia; order Chitinophagales; family Chitinophagaceae; genus Sediminibacterium. Next base: position 4,612 of record JBKBWE010000063.1, on the reverse strand, counting down.
TTTTTATTTTTCGGGTCAGCATTTCGTCGGCTTGGCTAGGTTTTAAGTTGCCGCTGGGATGGTTATGACATAGAATAATTCCTGTGGCATTGTTCTCTAAAGCTCTTTTTAAAATGATGCGGGGGTCGGCAACTGTGCCAGTGATTCCACCTTCGCTTACGATTTCGAAGTGGATGATTCGATTGGCTCGGTTAAGCAGTACGATGGCAAAAACTTCTCTTTGTAAATATTGCATGCTGGCCTGTAAATAGGAAGCCACGTCTTTACTGCTGCTGACTTGTTTTTTCTGAATAGTATCCGACTGTCTACGGATGCCCAACTCTAGGGAAGCCGCTATAGCAATGGCTTTGGCCTCGCCTAGTCCCTTGATTTTGAGGTTCACCATTTCCTTTACACTTAGTGTGGCCAACTTGTGTAAGTTGTTTTCGGTGGCATTTAATAGGTGCTTGGCAATATCATTGGCACTTAAAAATGCATTGCCCGAATTAATTAGAATGGTGAGTAGTTCGGCATTCGACAAAGCCGCAGATCCTTTCTGCATCAGCTTCTTACGAGGTTGGTCATCCACCGCCCAATCCTTAATAGAAAATTTCCTCATATTATAAACATTACTTAAATCAAAATACAAAAACCATTTTGAATTAAATACCTTTGCGCCTTACCCACAATCATATGAATCCTTCTGTTAAAATTTTTTCTGGTACAGGTTCGCAAAAATTGGCCGAGAAAATAGCGCAACGCTTTGGGGCCACCATTGGTAAAATCAATATCCAAAAATTCAGTGACGGCGAGTTTCAGCCGGTTTTTTTAGAGAGTATCCGAGGAGATTATGTTTTTTTAGTGCAAAGCACTTATGCTCCCACCGATAACCTAATGGAATTGTTATTGATGATTGATGCAGCCAAAAGAGCAAGTGCTTATAAAGTAATTGCCGTTATTCCCTATTATGGATTTGCCCGTCAAGACCGCAAAGACAAACCAAGGGTAGCTATTGGAGCTAAATTGATTGCAACTTTGTTAGAAGCTGCAGGCGCAGACAGAATCATCACGATGGATCTTCACGCGGCCCAAATTCAAGGTTTCTTTGATGTGCCAGTGGATCACTTAGACAGTTCAGCCATCTTTATCCCTTACATAGAACAATTAAAGCTAGAAAACCTAGCTTTTGCCGCACCGGACGTAGGCAGTACCAACCGTGTTCGTGAAATAGCTAGCTATTTTAACGCAGAAATGGTGATTTGCGATAAACACCGCAAAAGAGCCAATGAAATTGCGAGCATGGTGGTGATTGGAGATGTAGCAGGAAAAGACATTGTGTTGGTGGATGATATCTGCGACACAGGCGGAACCCTTGCCAAAGCGGCGGGCTTGCTCAAGGAAAAAGGAGCCAGAAGTGTACGTGCCTTGATTACACACCCTGTTTTAAGTGGAAACGCCTACGAAAACATTGAAAACAGTGTGTTAGAAGAGCTGGTAGTATGCGATACCATCCCTTTAAGGAAGGAATCGGCTAAAATCAAAGCCATTTCAGTGGCCGATTTGTTTGCCATAGCTATCCGAAATGCCTATGAAAACAAGAGTATCACCAGTCTTTTCATTCATTCTCAGTTAAAAGGGCGTAATAAGTAAGATTTTCCTTACTTTTGCCGTCCAAAAAATAAATACAATGAATACAATTACAATCGAAGGTGTTCTGAGGACCGAACATGGCAAAAAAGCCGCCCGCCAGATTCGCTCTCAAGAAAACGTGCCAGGTGTAATTTACGGGGGTGCGGAGGAGATTAATTTCTATGCTCCAGCTAAGGCATTTAAGCCATTAGTTTACACTGGTGAATTCCAATTGGCAGAAGTTTCAGTAGGTGGAAAAAAATACAAATGTATTTTGAAAGACCTACAGTTTGATAAAGTTTCAGACAGCTTAATCCACGTAGACTTATTAGAATTAGTAGACAACAAAAAAGTAATTGCAACATTACCATTGAAGTTTACTGGTGTTTCTGTAGGTGTTAAAGGTGGTGGTAAGTTGGTTACTAAAATGAAGTCTTTGAAAATTAAAGCACTTCCTAAGGACCTAACTTCTACTATTGAAGTAGATATTACCAACTTAGAGTTGAACGGAAATATTCGTGTTGAAGACGTTAAGACGCCAAATATTGAAATCTTAAACTCTCCACGTATTCCAATTGCATCAGTAGTGATGACTCGTCAGTTAAAGCAAGAAGAAGCTACAGCTGCAAAAGACGAGAAGAAGAAATAATTATCCAACCAATGATAGTTTGGTCCCGATTGCTTGCAGTCGGGACTTTTTTTATGCCGAGAATGAAGAGCTTTTTAAATGAAATTACTTGTTCAAAGGAACCGTAAAAAAGAAAGTGCTGCCAATACCCAACTCGCTAATGGCCCAGATTTCCCCATTGTTTTTATCGAGGAATTCTTTACACAATTTCAAACCTAAACCAGTGCCTCTTTCTTTATCGGTGCCATGTGTAGACTTAATGGCGTCTGAAGTAAACAACATATCCAATTGTTCTTGGGGCATGCCCATACCAGTGTCTCTAATTGAAATGGTCAATTCTTTGTTGTTACGAGAATGATTGAAAACGATGGTATGTTTTTTATTGCTGAACTTAATGGCATTCGATAATAAATTTCGAACCACTAATTTTAAGTGATCAGGATCCATCCAAACAAATTCTTCGAAAGGTTGAAATTGAATTTGTAATTCTTTGCCCTGCCATTGTTGTTTTAATAAATCAATCACTTCTTGAATGATGATGGAAGCACTTACCGCTTGCGGCTTGGTAATAATGCCGTTTAATTGACTTTGACTCCATGTAAGCAGGTTGTTCATATTGTCTTGCAACTGATCAATCTGCTTAGTAAAATGATGAGAGAGGTCGTGAAATTCTTCTTTAGAAATATAGTCTCTGTTCACTAAGTCTAAAGTGCTCTTCAATTGCGCAATGGGAGAACGAAGATCGTGCGCAATAATCGAAAATAATTTCTCCTTGGTTTTATTGAGGGCTTCTAATTCGGCGTTCTTTTGTTCAATGGCTTTTTGTGCAGCCATTTGTTCAAACTTAAAATATTGTAAGGCAACAATAAAAGAAACCAATGCGCAAGCCACATTAAAAAGAACCCTGCCATCAGATAAAGCATCATGCATAGGAGGGTTGAAAGCCGCGTCGTACCTGATCCAAAAGAAACAAAGCGCATTCACTGCAGTAATGAAAACAATGAATTTTGCCTCCGTATAATAAATAATGGCAACGATGATATTGACCAATAAGAGTAGTTCGTTGCCATTGCGAAACAAAATACACTGTGCAGTAAAAATGACTGTAGTAACAATAATAACAATAAAGCGAGCGAGCTGGTATTTCTGTCTAAACTGCGTAATCAAAATTGAAATACCACCAGCGAACATGGTGAAATTTAAAGCCGCTAATAAAAAACGACCATCTAAAGAATTAATGATTGAGAAATATAAAAACAAAGGAAGACCAAGCGAAACCACCAAATTGGTTACTTGGGTCTTTTTCTTTTCCAAATATGGCAAGTCGTTGGTAACGCCAATATTAGCTATGGCATTCCAGATTTTAATAATAGAAGAAATCACTAAGAGGGGTATTAGTTGATTCAAATATACCATTAACGGGCAATATTTGCAATTTGGAATTGGCTTACAAGTGAACAGCCATTACTTTTGCAAGGCATGAACAAATTTTTAATAATCGGCTTAGGAAATATAGGAGAGGAGTACAAACATACTCGCCATAATATTGGCTTTGATGTATTGGATGCTTTTGTTCGTAAGCACAATGGCTTTTTTAAAAACGACCGTTTAGCAGATATAGCCGAAGTAAAATGGAAGGGCAAGACTTTTATCTGCATTAAGCCCACTACGTATATGAATTTGAGTGGACGGGCATTTAAATACTGGTTAGACAAAGAAAAAATAGACATCCCCCAAACATTAACCATTGTAGATGACCTGGCATTGCCCTTGAATAAATTGCGTTTAAGGGGATCGGGATCTGATGCGGGGCATAATGGCCTAAAAGATATTCAACTGATACTGGGCACCGATCAATACCCCAAACTACGTTTTGGGATTGGCAATAATTTCCCCAAAGGAAGACAAGTAGACTTTGTTTTAGGCAAATGGCTGGCCGAAGAGCAGTATATGGTGAACCAAAAAATAGTTGCTTGCGGAGACATTATTGAATCATTTGCAGCCATTGGGTTAGAAAAAACCATGAATATGGCAAATAATTTAAGCTTTACATAATAAAGGCCCCTCTTTCATAGTTATTAGTGTTGGAACATAATGAGCTGTACTATGAAAATATTTTGCGTTGGCCGAAATTATGCCGATCATGCAAAAGAACTTGGCAACGCCGTACCGGAGGAGCCGGTGATTTTCATGAAACCTAAGACTGCGTTATTGCAGCCCAATACACCATTTTATTACCCCGAGTTTTCGAACGAATTACACTACGAAGTAGAACTGATTTTGCGCATAGCCAAAAACGGCAAATACATACCCGAGAATCAAGCCAGTAAATACTATGATGCCATTTCTGTGGGCATCGATTTTACGGCAAGAGAC
>JBKBWE010000062.1:0-11733 GCA_046289145.1 Sediminibacterium sp. | reverse complement strand
AAATCCTTTTAAAAAAGCGAAAAAGATTTGTTTTTTAGGAGTGAACCTTGGAATAAGAAGTCAATCTTTTACTTCAAAAAATCAAAAAGGAACAAATACTTTGCATACCTATTTGGGTAACCTAACGATGGATGTGGGCTATGAACTTGCAGACCTTTTTAGGAAAAAATTGGAGACCAAATTTGCAGAAATAGGCTATACCATTGTTGATCCAAATTCTCTCACAGACAATAATCTCTATCAAAAATTAATAGAAAATACCACCAAAAAACAGGACGAAGAATTTTTCTCTAAAGACTTTGGAGTAGCCATTAGAACTTTCCCTTCAGGAAAGCGCCCTGTTTTCAAATTCCCCAAATTTGCAGGCGGAGCCCATGCCCGATTAGCGAACCAAGAAGATATGATTGTGGTGAATATTTCACCTGTATTAGAGCCTTATTTTATCAATTGGGAAAGGAAATATAAGTATACCACAGAATATACAGACAATTTTGACTTTGATCCCATCATGCGATTCACTACATATGCTAACCCATTCTGGTATGATGTACCCAATCAAATAGCTGGGCCTGATTATGGCTATATTAATTTTGAATTGTATGTTGGAAAAGATGCAGATAAATTGATTTATTCAAAAACCAATGATTATATAGTAGACTTAACCAATGGCATTGTTATTAATGGCAAACTACAACAGAATGTAGTGAATAAGAACACCTATTCCTATGGAATCAATATGGATATTCCAAAATTTAAGGAAGCTGCAAGCGTTGCTTTGGATGCATATGTTGCACATTTGGCCGCATATGCTGCTGCTAGGAAAAACTAATCAATCATGCAGCAACTGCCTTAATAGTAATATTTTATTTAATATAATTACGAATTAAAGGGTTTTCTGCTAAGTTTATCATCAAAACAAGTCCTATATTTTGGTTAACAACCTTATATTACTTACTTTTGCAGCCCCAAATCTGTATTTGGCAGATTTTCTTGCTTGCAAGAATCCACTGGGCAAAACCAATTTTTAACCAAAAAAATTCAAGTAATGAACAATTACGAATTGATGGTGATCTTTACTCCGGTTCTTTCTGAAGAAGATTTCAAATCTTCTCAAAAGAAGTTCCAAGACCTGATCACTGAACTGGGCGGTGCAACCGTTCACAGCAATCCATGGGGATTGAAATCACTCGCTTACCCCATTCAAAAGAAAACCACTGGTATCTACTGGGTTTTAGAATTCACTCTTCCTGCTGAAGGAATTGAGAAATTGAAAATCCAATTACTACGTGATGAGCAAGTGATGCGTCACATGATTACTCGTCTCGACAAATACGCCGTCGAGTACAATTACACTAAGAGAAATGGCGGATTTCCTAAAATTGAAAAAGCGGAAGCATAATCATGGCAAAGAACGAAATAAAGTACCTGACCGCTATTAAGCAAGAGAAGCCAAAGAAAAAATTCTGTCGTTTTAAGAAATACGGAATCAAATACGTAGACTACAAAGACGTAGAATTTTTAAAGAAGTTCATTAACGAACAAGGTAAATTATTGCCTCGTCGTTTATCTGGTAACTCTTTAAAATACCAACGCAAAGTAACTGATGCTGTAAAAAAAGCACGTCAAATGTCTTTGTTGCCTTACGTAACAGATTTATTGAAATAGACTAATTAGTTAACCATCCCTAATCACGCAATGCGTGAGACAGTCAAATCAAAATCAAATGATTGGGCGCTGGGACTAAAAAACAAAACATGCAAGTAATATTAATTCAAGACGTAGACAATTTAGGCGGCAAGAACGAACTAGTAACCGTTAAAAACGGCTATGCTCGTAACTTTTTGATTCCTCAAAAATTTGCTGTTGAAGCAAGCCCTTCTAATATGAAACAATTAGAAGAAAAGCTTAAAGTTAAAGCAAAGAAGGAAGCTGCTATGTTGGCTGAAATCAACAAAGTAATTGACGTATTGAAGTCATCTCCTGTTAAAGTAGGTGCAAAAACTGGAACCAGCGGTAAAATCTTTGGTGCAGTTACTTCTTTACAAATTACTCGTGCCATCCGTGACCAAAAAGGTTACGAAATTGATCGTAAGCGTATCACTATTGTAGACGATGTTAAAGAACTAGGAACTTACAAAGCTACTATCGACTTTGGCAACGGAAACAACACAGAGATTGAGTTTGAAGTAGTAGAAGGTTAATCACTTCTGAAGAAATAGTAAATGCCCCGATTACTCGGGGCATTTTTTTTGCCTTTATCCCCCTGATAAATGCAAATTTTTGGTAGCTATTTTGTGGGGCGAAGCGGAGGTAATTCTTTATTACTATAATCTATACCCGTTTTGGGATTAGCTTCAGATGCTAAAATTTTCTTTCCCTGCTTATTGATATACCACCATTCTGTTCCTTTTTTTACCAAAGCCCCTTCTTTATTAAAAGCACTAGCATGATCAAATTGAAAAGGGATAACCACTCTTCCAGTTTTATCTACAAACCCCCATTTACCTGCTTTCGCCACATTAATTAAACCTTGAGAATAATAAGGATAGGAGGTTCTATAATCACCTTTAGGTTTTCCTTTAAACATTAATGAATCGTATTTATACTCATCAAATCCAGACAAGGATAACCAGGATTTACCTGTATGATCGTATAATGTCTTTGTTTTTCCATCCTCCACCAATACCATTTGCTTATCACCCGTTGAAGCTATATAGGAATGTTTTATTGGGATGATTACAGCACCTGTATGACTAAGCATTCCCCATTTTCTTGGATTAGCTTCCTCTTCATCCAATGCATCCAATAATTCATCAAGTTCTAATTCATCCAAATCAGATCCTTCCGAAACATTACCTTCAGCAACTGAATAATTTTTACCTTCAAGCTCAATAGTTGAATACTTTAATGAAACAATCTCTTTTCCATTAAAATCTATCACACCATATTTTGTGTTTTTATCCTTGGCATCAACAATAGATACCTTATAAGCTTGATTGGTATCTATCAAAGAAATAGAATGAAACTTTGGAGGGATTACCCACTTTCCGAAATTATCCATCACTCCCACTTGCCCACCATCTTCCTTTTTTGCTTTAACAATTAGTCTCCCTTTTTTAAATAGCATAGGATAACGATAATTTCTTTTTTTGATTTCGTCTTCGTCATCAATCGTTCCGAATGGTATTTGGGGTAACCCATTTAAATCTATTACTCCCCATCCTTTCGAATTTTTTGCATAAACCAAACCTTCAGAAACTCTATCTATATAATTGTAAACAAAAGGGAGAATTGTTTTGCCGGTTTGGTCTATTAATCCCCAAAAACCATTTTCAGCTCTAGCAGAAAAATATATGATTGATTTATCCTTACTTACATTAATAGTTTGCATAATAGGCGGAATAATATTATTCAGCTGCAAATCGTACACTCCTGAACTCAAAGAAGTTTGACTGGTAATGGTTACTATATTCTCATTAATTGAAGCATATTTTAATATAGGATCAACTATCCGATACCCATCTTTATCAATCAAACCATAATCAAATCCATATTGACCTCTCATAATTCCAAACACTTCTGTTTGTTTAGATTTAGTGGGGGTTGGCTTTTCAGTAATAGGATAGTTAGACATAGGGGTATAACCAGCTTCTATTTTGCCTTCAATTGAATTGTTTGGTAACCACTGTTGTATTTCAATTTTATCCATTGCAACATGCATATTTCCAGTTGCATACAATCCCATATTTGCTGCGAAAGGTTGACCAATCAACCTGATTTGTTTTACAGAAATTTCATTTAAAAAAAATTGAAATTCGTCTCCTTTTTTCTCAACAACTAATTGGTTGATATTATTAAAACCCGTTTTGATTAAGGAAGATTTTACCCATCCATTGGATATGCTATTTAACTTACCCTCAATGGCGGAACTAATAGTGTAATATCCATTTGCGGCAATTCCAAATTGAATAAAATTCTTTCCATCTTTTGCACTCAAAACAATTCCATAACCATAATCTTGAACTCCTGCAATTTGCATTATATCTGCTTTATACTTTGTGTAAGCTTTACTACTCATTCCAAAAGAAAGTGTTACCCAACGATTACTGCTACCTTTAAAGTGTTGATTATTTACTTGAAAACTTCCATTATTTAGAAAGTATAACAAAGAATCATTTTTTGTAACACTTGTTTTACTTCCGTGATTAAATCGATTGTCATCAAAGGAAGTATTGATTACAGTTACAGCCTGAGCAAATGAATGGGTACATGAAAAAGCATAAAACATAAGTACAAAAACAAGCGAACGCATATATTTATTTTTTAATAAAAATAGCTTCTGTGTATAATCAGAACAATACCGCTTATGCGGTATATTAATCGTTATAGAAAGATTTGTCATTTTTTTGGAAAAAAACGCCCAAATCATTAAAAACCCTATCTTTAACTGTCCAAATGCAGAAGTTCCAGGTCTCAGAACGTTTTTACGTAAATGGTTCAGGGTTTTTGGTTACTGTTTTAGCTTTGGTTTTTTGATCACTTAATTTCTTAAAAATGAACATTTACGTTGGAAATCTGAACTGGAATATGTCTAGTGAAGACCTGCAAAATCTGTTTGCTCCCTATGGTGAAGTAAGCAGTGCCAAAATCGTTACCGACAAATTTAACAACGACCGCAGCAAAGGCTTTGGTTTCGTTGAAATGGCTGATGATGATGCAGCTCGCGCTGCTATCGCTGCTTTACATGACACTGATGTTATGGATCGCAAAATTGTTGTAAACGAATCAACCCCTCGCCCAGAAGGCGAAAGAGGCGGCTTTAAAAAGAAGCCTTATGGTGGTGGCGGCGGCGGAAGTCGTGGCGGCTACGGTGGTGGCGGCGGCGGTAATCGCGGCGGCGGTGGATACGGTGGCGGTAACCGCGATCGTGGAAACGGCGGCGGCGGTGGTGGATACAACAGATATTAATCTAATTAACCTACCGATTTATAAATCTCGTTCTGATTACAGAACGAGATTTTTTTATTCCTATATTTAAATATGAAACAGCAAGAACAATTAAGTAGTCCTATTGCCGGTTGCATGAGATGGGGAAAATGGGGAGCTAATTTTTCAACCGCTGCTTATAGAGCAATGATTGAAGAGTGCTTAGCTATTGGCGTTAATAGTTTTGATCATGCAGATATTTATGGTGATTATACCACAGAAGAAGAATTTGGAGATGCATTAAAAGAAGACAAAACATTGCGTTCTCAAATAAAATTGATTACTAAGTGCGGTATTCAAATGGTAACTGAGAATAGGCCCAACCACAATATCAAATCGTATAATACCAGTAAAAAACATATTATCCGATCTGCAGAGCAATCATTAAAAAACTTTGGCACCGACTATTTAGATGTCCTTTTAATTCATCGTCCAGATCCATTACTTGCACCAGAAGAAGTAGCTGAAGCAATCCAGACTTTACAAAATCAAGGAAAAGTACACGCATTTGGAGTATCTAATTTTTTGCCTCATCAGGTGAATATGTTGCGTAAATGGGTACCTATTCAATATAATCAAATTGAAGTGTCAATTATTTGTACTGCACCATTTTATAATGGAATTTTAGACAATTGCATTGAAAATGAAATTATACCAATGGCATGGGCGCCATTAGGCGGTGGCTTGCTTACAGATGATTTGCATCCACACTATAGAAGTATTACACATGCTGCATCATTATTGACTGAAAAGTATGTTGCTGGATTGAACGAAATATTAATTGCATGGTTGAACACCCATCCGTCTAAAATTCTACCAGTAATTGGAACCACTAAATCAGAGCGATTGGCTCAAGCAAAAATTGCAGCTTCCATCAAACTAACCCGAGAAGACTGGTTCTTAATGATGAAAGCTGCAAAAGGTGAAGATGTAGCTTAATATTATTTATCAGCAATTGCTGCTATGCCTGGTAATACTTTTCCTTCAAAGTATTCCAACATTGCGCCACCACCCGTACTTACATAACTTACTTGATCAGCAAAACCGAACTGATTTACAGCTGCAACGCTGTCGCCACCACCAACTAAACTAAATGCACCATTGGCGGTTGCTTCAGCTACTGCAATAGCAATTGCTTTAGTTCCTTGCTGAAATTTTTCCATTTCAAAAACACCCATCGGACCATTCCATAAAATGGTTTTTGAACTTTTAATAGTTGCAGCAAAAGAAGCAGCAGCTTCTGGTCCAATATCTAATCCCATCCAACCATCTGGTACTTGATTGCTCTGTGCTATATTAGTATTGGCATCAGCAGCAAAATTGTCTGCAACAACACTGTCTACCGGCAAATGAATATTCACTCCTTTTGTTGCAGCTTTATTTAAAATATCCAATGCGGTACTTAATCGATCTTCTTCACAAAGGCTTTTTCCAATTTGTCCTCCTTGCGCCTTCATAAATGTGTAAGCCATTCCACCACCAATGATAATATCGGTAGCTCGTTCCAATAAGTTTTCAATAATTAAAATCTTATCGCTCACTTTAGCTCCACCAATTATTGCTGTAAATGGTTTAGCAGCTTTATGTAAAACCAATTCAGCTGCCCTTACTTCACCCTCCATTAATAAACCAAACATTTTCTTATCTGCACTAAAATATTGTGCAATTACTGCTGTTGATGCATGCGCTCTATGGGCAGTTCCAAATGCATCATTCACATATACATCTCCGAGTTTACTTAGTTTTCCGGCGAATGAAGCATCGCCTTTTTCTTCTTCTTTGTAGAATCGTAAATTTTCTAACAATAAAACTTCACCCGCTTTTAAATTTTCAGATTTATCAAAAGCTTCTTGGCCAATACAATCATTGGCAAATTGAACCAATACTTCTTTATTCATTGCATTACTCAATAGCAATTGCAAATGACCAGTAATATGTATCAAGGAACTTTTTGTTTCTGGTCCTTCTTTTGGTCTACCCAAATGACTCATTAAAATAACAGAACCACCGTCTTGCAATATCTTCACAATTGTTGGTACAGCAGCCCTCATACGATTATCGTCTCCAATTGCATAGGTTTGCTTATCTAAAGGCACATTAAAATCTACTCTAATTAAGGCTTTCTTTCCTGAAAAATTAAAAGCAACAAAAGGACTCGTCATAAAAAAATATTTAAGGGCAATTTAACCAAAAAACAAAAGCCGTCCCGAAAAATCGAACCGGCTTTTAATACTATTATAAAAATGATTATTTACTGATTAATCCTGCAAAATATTGAACAGTTCTTACCAACTGACTTACATAACTCATTTCGTTATCGTACCAACTCACGGTCTTCACCATTTGAGTATCTCCAACAGTCATGACTTTTGTTTGTGTTGCATCAAATAAAGAACCAAAATGAGTTCCAATAATATCTGAACTTACAATTTCATCTTCATTGTAACCGAAGCTTTCATTTGCAGCAGCTTTCATTGCAGCATTAATTTCATCTGCAGTTACCTTTTTACTTAAGATGGTAGTTAATTCAGTTAAAGAACCAGTAATGGTTGGAACACGCTGTGCACTTCCGTCTAACTTTCCTTTCAATTCAGGTAATACTAAACCTATTGCTTTAGCCGCACCAGTACTATTTGGAACAATATTGGCAGCTGCAGCTCTTGCTCTTCTTAAATCTCCTTTAGGGTGAGGAGCATCCAAAGTATTTTGATCATTGGTATAAGCATGAATGGTGCTCATAATACCAGTTAAAATACCAAACTGATCGTTCAACACTTTAGCCATTGGAGCTAAGCAGTTGGTAGTACAAGAAGCACAAGAGATTATGGTTTCAGAACCATCTAAAATGGCATGATTCACATTAAATACCACTGTTTTTAAATCTCCAGTTGCTGGAGCAGAAATAACTACTCTTTTAGCGCCTGCTTTAATATGCGCTTCTGCTTTGTCTTTATCGGTAAAGAATCCAGTAGACTCAATCACAACATCAACACCATGCGCACCCCAAGGAATTTGAGCTGGGTCACGTTGTGCATATATTTTTACGGTTTCACCGTTTACTACAATTGAATCATCTGTTGAAGTTACAGTGGCATCAAAACGTCCCTGTGCACTGTCGTATTTTAATAAATGTGCCAATACCGCTGGACTGGTTAAATCGTTGATTGCAACCACATCTATACCTTTCATATTGTAAATCTGACGAAATACCAAGCGACCGATTCTTCCAAAACCGTTAATAGCAACTTTTACTGTACTCATTGATAGCTGTTTTAATTTGATTAATTAGCGTTAGGATGGCAAATTTACAGTTTCTAAAATCAATTTGCGTAATTTGATAAAAAAGTTTGGCAGAAAACAATTTGACTCTTATTTTTGCAACCCGAAAGATAAAACCATGGCCGGTTCGTCTATCGGTTAGGACAGCCCCCTTTCACGGGGCAAAGACGGGTTCGATTCCCGTACCGGCTACAAAGCCCTCGAACGAAAGTGAGAGGGTTTTTTTATTTGCGAACGTGCCGAATGCATTCGGCTAAGAGAGTAAATAGAAAAACCCAGCAGCGGCGCAGCCGATGCGAGGGCTTTGGGTTAATCCAAATCTGAGGAAGTCGGCGAACGAAGTGAAGCCGACAATCCCATTTAAAGCAGCATTTTACATCAAGCGGGCATCTTATTAAAAAGAATGATATGAGAACTTCTTTCATCGCGTTATTCCTACTTGGACTATTACAATTATCGTGCACCAAAAAAGACGATTTAACTACCGCAACATTCCAAGTGAAAATTATTAAAGAAGTATGCAATGATGCAATAGTTCAGTTAATTGACACTAGTTATAAACAATATACTGAAAGTGGATTTGCTTTTGAAGGTAATACATATGATCATGTTTTTTTCACCAGATTCAGTTGCGAAGACCGAACAAAAATGCAGACCCTAACAAGTGATTTAACAGGTTTAGTTGTCACAGTAAAACTTTTAAAAGCACCAAAAGAAGAACCTAATTGTGGTAGTTGCAGAGCTACAGTAAGCAGCAGACCTGCTAAATCTCAATTTATTGAAATAGTGGGATTATAACCACCGAGTTGCGTAATTTTAACCTATGTGTTATTACAACTCACTTAAAATTCCTGCTAAAAAAAATATTAAACTTAAAGGGAAAGAAAAAGAAATCCCACCTGTGGATATTCAAGTGCAGTCTGGATTTAGTTATTCATCATGGCCCATTATTATTGAAGACAACGCAGGTGAATGGCAACCCCAATTAGCTCATTGGGAATTTATCCCTTGGTTCATACAACACCTAGGTGAATTAGAAGAAAGTAGAAAAAAATATACCACCCTTAATGCTACAGCTGAAAAATTATTTGAAAGTAAACTTTATCAAGCTGCAGCAAAATCAAGAAGGTGTTTAGTATTGAGCACAGGGTTTTATGAATGGAGGCATTATCAAGGAGAAAAAGATAAAAAGCCAATTGCCTATCCCTATTTTATTAGTAGCGCAAATAAAGAAGAACCTTTATTCTACATGGCTGGAATATGGCAACCATGGACCGATAAATTATCAGGAGAAATGATTCATAGTTTTGCCATAGTTACCACGAAAGCAAATGGCTTGATGCAAAAAATTCACAACACAAAAAAAAGAATGCCCACTATACTACCTTCTGAATTAGCTGAAGAGTGGATTGGACCATTAAGAGAAAATAGGATTAAAGAATTAGCCACTTATCAACTCCCAGATGAAGCATTAACTGCCCATACTATTGCAAAGGATTTCAACAGAGGAATTGAAGACCCGCAAGTAGCTGTTGAATACGGTTCATTGCCTTCATTATAAACCGTGCCTATCACCCGCAACTACTTCTAGAACATGTAAAACTTGTGGAAACAACGCTTCCATGTATTCTGTTGCACCAGATAATGAACCAGGGAATGTAAGCACTAGTGTTTGGTTGATTAAACCCGCTACACTTCTAGACAACATAGCATATGGCATACGCTCTTGTCCGTACCGTCTTGCCGTTTCCATTATACCATCTAACTCCCGATCTAATAAAGGCTTAACTGTATCAGGGGTAATATCTCTTAAAGAAACACCTGTACCTCCTACCATGATTAGTAATTGAATGCCTTCGTGTGTGTTAGAATACACTTGCTCTTTTATGGCTGCAGCTTCATCGGGTATCACTGTATAAATAGGTACTGCTACATTCAATTTTTGCAGGGCTTCAATCACTGCTAAACCCGCTTTATCCTCTGCCTTCTTTGCAGAAACGGTATCGGAACAAACGATGACTGCAGCTTGTAAACCTTTATCTAGATAAGACTTTTTATCGGTCTTACCTCCTGATTTAGACTTCAATTTAATATGCTGAATTTCTACATTTTTATCAATGGGTTTCAGCATATCATATAAAGTTAATGCTGCAATAGATGCACCATGCATAGCTTCTACCTCAACACCTGTTTTATAGATAGTATGCACTTCAACTTCTACAACAATTTTTAAATCAACTATATTGAATCGTACATCAGTATATTCTACTGGTAGTGGATGACAGTCTGGAATTAATTCACTGGTTTTTTTAACACCAAATAAAGCAGCCACTTTTGCAAATGAAAACACATCCCCTTTAGGAACTTTATGCTGTTCTATTGCAATGATTGTTTCTTGCTTTGAAACCAAAACAGTAGCCTCTGCTATTGCTTTTCTAAGCGTGTTCGATTTATGTGTAATGTTCACCATAATCAATTATTTTGTTTCCACATTGAACTTTCATCAGTACATATTTCCTTACCCCAAATGGGCAATTCTTTTTTAATGGTTTCAACCATTTCATTGCATGCATCAATTGCATCTCTACGATGCGCGGAAGAGGTAAACACGAATAAGCAAATTTCACCCACTGCCACCCTACCAAGGCTATGATAAATATGCATGCAAGTCAGCGAATATTTAGCAAAGAATGATTCTCTAATGTCCCCCATCTTTTCCAATACCATTTCTTCATATGCAGAATATTCAATAGCAGTAACTTTTTCATTATGAATTTCATCTGCACGAACCTGTCCTAAAAAAATACTATGTGCCCCAATGGATGTTTTGGAAGAATGCTTTTGAATATCATCTGCAATTTTTTGTGCAGGTATGGGACCATTAACAAAAATGGAAGCTGGTTTTTTATTACTCATTGCTTACTTTATTAAAATAGGCGGTTAAGCCCCCTTTCAAACTATACGCTTCAACTTGTTTATGCAATTTAATTAATTGTGCGGCATAGACACTTCTAATTCCTTGGTGACATATCACACAAATAGGTTGACTGGGTAGTTCATGAATGGATTCTTTTAATAAAGACATTGGAATTTGAGCATTGGAAAAATCAATAGCTGGATATTCATGCAATTCCCGTACATCAAGAATAAATACATCGGAATCATTTTTGAAATCTAAAAACTGCGCTACATCAATTTCATCAATATCAATGTCTTCTAAATCGCCTTCCATTAAATGACAATCAATTTCATAATTATTTACTTGAATAAATTGATCATTAATCAATGGGACTTCAACATTTGAATTAATTTCAAAATCAAACCATTGTGCTGATAAAAAATTATACGTAAGCAATCTATTCATCAAAGGATTTCCCAATCCTGTAATGAGTTTTATTGCTTCTGCCGCCTGCATTGTTCCAATAATGCCGGGTAATACGCCAATCACGCCTGATTCTTCACAGCTGG
>JBKBWE010000061.1:0-11812 GCA_046289145.1 Sediminibacterium sp. | reverse complement strand
CCACTCTGTTCGGCTAAAGCCCTTATCTCAGTGTGCTCAGTGTCCTAAGTGGTAAAAATTTGAACAAGCGCTGAACGTTTGTTTGAAATTGTAAAACACCACTAAGATCACTTAGAACACGAAGCAGTTAAGTAGGAAGCACCGTAGTATTCGGCTACCCTTATCTCAGTGTGCTTAGTGTACGAAGTGGTGAAAATTCAAACAAAGTCTCAAACAATCCATCATCAATTCTTAGCCAGCATCTGGTCACCTAACCAAATCTTACTTACCAACCCTTCCTCCGCCCGCCACACCGGGCACAATCGGAGGAATCCCAAAACCGAATTGAACGAATTATTGCTGTTATCACAATGTACAAGGTGAATTAAATTCCGATTACGGCTTCCCGCAACCCTCCTTCCCTGAAGGGACGACCCGCCCGCGAACTATGTTTCAGGTATAATTAGGGGGGTACTGAACCTAAATTGAATTCACCTTTGCACCCCCCCAAATTCTATTTCAACCTAAATTAGGGGGGTACCGAACCTAAATTGAATTCACCTTTACACCCCCCTCAATTCTATTTCAACCCAAATTAGGGGGGTACTGAATCTAAATTGAATTCACCTTTACACCCCCCCAAACTATGTTTCAACCCAAATTAGGGGGGTACTGAACCTGAATTGAATTCACCTTTGCCCCCCCTCAACTATGTTTCAGGTATAATTAGGGGGGTACTGAACCTGAATTGAATTTACCTTTGCACCCCCCCAATTCAGGTTGAAGGCGAATTGAATTTAGGTTGAAAAGGGGGTCAATTAGGGTTTACGCCTTTTTCCATCAATGAACGGTACAAATCAGTTTTGCCAAATTTTACAAATGGATACCCATCCAGGTGTAGTCGGGGCAGTGGGCAAGCCCAAACCCGATCAACCTGCCACAACCCCAATCTTTCGGACCAAAAGCCTTGATTTATGAGTGAAGCATCATCCGATACCACCCTGCTGGAACCATCTACCACGCCCCCGGTGCCTTCTTCTGAAGAACACTGGGACCTCATCATCACCCCGCGCAAATCGCTGCTCGACCTCAATTTGCGCGAGGTATGGCGCTACCGCGATTTGATGCTGCTCTTTGTGCGCCGCGATTTTGTCGCGCAGTACAAACAAACTATACTCGGACCCATCTGGCATTTCATTCAGCCGATCTTTACCACCATCATGTTTCTGCTGGTATTTGGCACCATTGCCAATATCCCGACCGATGGGATCCCCCCGATTTTGTTTTACCTGAGCGGCATCACCATCTGGAACTATTTTTCGACCTGCCTCACGGCTACTTCCAATACCTTCGTCGCCAATGCCGGCATTTTTGGCAAAGTCTATTTTCCCCGGCTGGTTATTCCGCTATCCATCGTGATTTCCAATCTGGTGCGCTTCGGCATCCAGTTCCTGTTGTACATCGGCATTATGCTGGTACTGGCAGCACGGGGCGGAACACTTTACCTGG
Organism: Sediminibacterium sp.; assembly: GCA_046289145.1. Lineage (GTDB taxonomy): Bacteria > Bacteroidota > Bacteroidia > Chitinophagales > Chitinophagaceae > Sediminibacterium. The sequence goes on along the minus strand of JBKBWE010000061.1, from coordinate 10,324 downwards.
GCTGGGGCTGGCTGCTGATTCCGGTACTGGTTGTGCTGATGGCTGGCTTAGGACTGGGCATGGGCATCATTCTCTCTTCCCTGACCACCAAATACCGCGACTTGACGGTGCTGATTACCTTCGGGGTGCAATTATTGATGTACGCCACGCCGATTGCCTATCCCCTTTCGGTGATTGCCAGTAAAAGCTACGGCTGGATTGTACAATGGAATCCGCTGACCCCCATCACCGAATTGTTTCGCTTTGCCTTATTCGGGCAAGGCACCTTTACGACCGCTTCGCTGCTGTACAGCACCGGCTTCATCGTGGTGATTCTTTTGATTGGGATGATTCTTTTCTCCCGGGTGGAGCGAACGTTTATGGATACCGTGTAGCGCAGCCTTCAGGCTGATGGTAACACCGCCTACAGGCTGAAATGTAGAATGATAGGGAGTAGTTTGGCGGGGTGCACTAAAAAGCTTAAATTGGAGATCAAAACGATATAATGACCAGTATATATAAAATAAAGTTGGCGGATTTAAATGAAGGACTTTTGCAGGAACTGAAACATCAGTTTGCCAATGCAGAAGTTGAAGTACACGTCAATACGCCCCGGGAATGGACAGCTGAGGAGGAAGACTGGTTTTGGAGTATTATTGCCCGTTTGGACTGGCAGCATGAGGGCGATGATGCAGCTGTACTAGCCCCAGCCATTGCAGCATTAGCAGCGGCTCCGATTCGCGCTATTTTATTGTTTGCGGATATTTTATCTGAAAAATTATATCGGCTCGACGCGCTGGTATTTGCAAGCAATATGGGGGAATATAGCTTTCGGGAGGGCTACTACTTTTCGGTAGATGATTTTCTCTATGCGCGCTGTTGCGTGGTAGCCAATGGTCGGCAAGCTTACGAACAAGTACTACAAGACCCTACCGAGATGCCCAAAGACGCAACTTTTGAAGCCCTGCTCCGCCTGGCAGCCGAGGCTTACCAACGCAAAACCGGACAGCCCATGGCGTATGTACCGGTATATAATATAGAAACCTTCTCTAATAAAGCGGGCTGGGCAGAAACGGAGGAGGTTGAGATTGAGACTAAGGTTTAGGTTTAGGTTAAGGTTTAGGTTAAGGTTTAGGTTAAGGTTTAGAACAACTCAAACTCAGCCTCAATCTCAATCTTAACCTCAGTCTCAACCTCAGTCTCAATCTCAATCTCAGTCTCAATCTCAGTCTCAACACTCAACCTCAAAAAATGTACACCAGTTTTACAGAAATGCCGGTTTGGCAGTTGGCAATGGATGTAGCAGAGGATATCTTCCTCCTAACGGCACCGCTGCCCAAAAAAGAAGATTACGGACTCACTTCCCAACTACGCCGAGCTGCGGTAAGCATTGCTGCGAATCTGGCAGAAGGCTTTGGTCGGCGCGGCAACAAAGACAAACAAAAATTCTATGACTATGCGCGCGGCTCCGCTTTTGAAACGCAAAGTCATTTGTTATATGGCATCCGAGTACACTATTTTACCGAAGATGCCTGCCATACTGTACTTGCTAAACTGAATCAAATTATTCACGACATTAATAAAATCAATAAGGCTTTGGGTTTAGATTAAGGGTAAGGGTTTAGATTAAGGTTAAGACTAAGGTTTAGATTAAGGGTAACTCAACCTCAACCTCAACCTCAATCTCAACCTCAATCTCAATCTCAACCTCAACCTCAACCTCAACACTCAACACTCAACACTCAACTATGTCTCAAATCGCCATCAAAGTCGAAAACCTCTCCAAACAATACCGCCTCGGTACCGTCGGCACCGGCACCATCAGCCACGACATCAACCGCTGGTGGCACCGCATCCGCGGCAAGGAAGACCCCTACCTCAAAATCGGGGAAACCAACGACCGCGCCAGCAAAGGCAACAGCGAATACGTGTGGGCATTGCAGGACATCAACTTTGAAGTGCAGCAGGGCGAAGTGCTCGGCATCATCGGGCGCAACGGCGCAGGCAAAAGCACCCTGCTCAAAATCCTCAGCCGTACTACCGCCCCCACCACTGGCAGCATCAAAATCAAAGGGCGCGTGGCGAGCCTGCTGGAAGTCGGCACCGGCTTCCACCCGGAACTTACGGGCAGAGAAAACATCTACCTCAACGGCGCCATCCTGGGCATGACCAAAGCCGAGATCAGCCGCAAATTTGACGAAATTGTCGATTTCGCCGGGGTAGAGCGCTACGTAGATACCCCCGTCAAACGCTACTCCTCCGGTATGTACGTGCGCCTCGCCTTTGCCGTCGCCGCCCACCTGGAGCCGGAAATACTCATTGTAGATGAGGTACTGGCGGTGGGAGATGCGGAGTTTCAGAAAAAAGCCCTAGGGAAGATGCAGGAAGTAAGCCAGGGACAGGGCCGGACGGTGTTGTTTGTGAGTCATAATATGCTTGCTATAAAAAATATATGCCATACTGCCTTAGCACTTGAAAAAGGAAGGATATTGAAAAAAGGAAGTGTTGAGTCAATAATAAATAATTATTTAAAAAATGATAAAAAGATTTCTAAAGATAGAAAATATTATAATGGAGAAGGTATTTTAAGTGAATGGATAGAGTTAGTTGAAGTAAAAATTGATAGTGATAAGGATACAATTACTAGAAATGATAAAATTGTTATTCGAGTTTTTTTTAGACATAAATTAGTCAAGCCTTTTTTTGTAAATTTAATAATAAGACATATTAGTGGAGATGTGGTATTTGAGGCACCTTCAAATATTTTTGAAATTCCTATTGGGGAAGCCGAAGTCAGTTTTACAATACCTGAATTGCTTTTAAATACAGATGTCTATACTGTACAGGTTAATTTTACTACTTCTGATATTCGTATAGTTGGATATGCAAGAGATATTTTAGAATTTGAAATTGAGGAAGATATATTTGTAAAAGACTATTTTGGAAAAGCGGCGGGTTATTTTCGCCCAACAATTCCTTCAAGTATAAAAGTTAAATAAAGTATGCTTTCAATAGAAGAATACGTAAATACCCCAATAGAAATAGAGCGTGAATTAAAATTTCTATTTAAAAGAAATAGCCCTGAAATAATACTTGATATTGGATCATGTACCGGGGAAGATTCCATAAAGTATAGCAATTTATTCCCTCATGCTAAAATAATTGCTTTTGAGCCTTTAGGTTCAAATATTAAAATAATGCGCGACCATTTTCAAAAATTTAATAAGAATAACATAATTATTGAAAATATTGCTTTATCAGATGAGGAAGGGGAAGCAGACTTCTATTTATCAAGTGGTAGCCCAATAGATACAATAAGTGAAGATTCTTATACAACTTTAATTCCAAAAGAATGGAATAAATCGAGCTCTTTATTAATGCCAAGTGAAGAATCTTCAAAACATATGCCTTGGCTAAAATTTGAAAAAAAGGAAAAGGTTAGAACCATTAGACTTGATTCTTACTTGCAAAAAGAGGAAATAAATTTTGTAGACTTTGCCCATTTAGATGTACAAGGTGCTGAATTAAAAGTTTTGCAAGGAATGGGGAGCTTTATAAATAAATTAAAAGTCTTGTGGATAGAAGTAGAGAATATTGAACTATATAAAGGGCAGCCATTAAAAAATGATCTGCATAGATTTTTGAAGCATAATAATTTTCAGTTAATTAAAGATACATCAATCCAAAAAATAGCAGGGGACTGCTTATATATCAATAAAAACTTCTTCAATGTTGTGAATCGTTTCTTAGTAAAGAAATTATCTTTATTTCGGGAAATATAAAATATTGATTTTGCAATATGATTAATGTTACGAAACCTTTCTTACCACCAAGAGAAGTTTTCAATAAATATGTTGATGGAATCTGGCAACGGAATTGGCTTACCAATCATGGACCATTAGTAAATGAACTCGAGCTAAAGCTAAAAGATTATTTAAAAGTACCACATCTTTTGTTTCTGAATAATGGCACAATTGCATTGCAAATTGCTATAAAAGCACTTGAATTAAAGGGAGAAGTGATTACTACGCCTTTCTCATATGTTGCGACTACATCTTCTATTGTTTGGGAAGGATGTCAACCTGTATTTGTCGATATTAATCCAGAGACCTTTAACATAGATTCAAACAAAATAGAAGAAGCCATAACTCCTCGTACCAGCGGTATTTTGGCAACGCATGTTTTTGGTAATCCTTGTGAAGTAGAAGCGATTGAAAAGATCGCCCAGAAGCATGGTTTGAGAGTTATATATGACGCTGCGCATTGTTTCGGCACTACTTATAAAGGGCAATCAATCTTTCGTTATGGGGATATTAGTACAACAAGCTTTCATGCTACTAAATTGTTTCACACTGTAGAAGGAGGAGCAGTATTTACTAACCAGCCGGAATTACTAAAAAAGATGGCTTATTTACGAAATTTTGGACATGAAACAGCGACATCGTTTACAATGGTAGGTATTAATGGAAAAAACAGTGAATTTCATGCTGCAATGGGTTTATGTGTTTTAAACTATATAGATGAGATTTTAGATCAGAGAAAAAAATTATTTGAATATTATAGTCAAGCGCTTCAAAACCTTCGTGTTGAGAGGCAATTAATAACTAGTGGAACTTGTTATAATTATAGCTACTACCCTATCGTTTTTGAGAGTGAAGCTATGCTACTCAAAAGCGTAGAAGAATTAAATAAATACCAAATATTTCCAAGAAGGTATTTTTATCCATCATTGGATACTGTAAATTACATTAAACCTCAAATCTGTCCTGTTTCCAGAGATATTGCTCCAAAAATATTATGCTTACCTCTTTATCATAGTATCTCTTTTGAAGAGATAGATATGGTTGTTCGCCTTCTGTTGAGAGTTCAAAATAATTAAAATGAATATTTTAGTAATAACCGATAATTTAATTCTTTATAAGGGAATGATGGATATACTGGAAGAGCCTATATATAAAGGATATGAATTTCATTTTTTTTGCAGTAATGATTCTCCGCTTCTAAGCAATAAAGGCATTAAGCCTATTGTTGTAAAAGATTCAGTCAATTTTATATGTGATAATTATCAATTATTACTTTCTCTTCATTGTAAACAGTTATTTCCAAAATCATTAGTAAATAAAGTAAGATGTATCAATGTACATCCTGGTTACAATCCATACAATAGGGGATGGTATCCTCAAGTTTTCTCAATTATAAATAAACTACCAGTAGGAGCAACTATTCATGAAATTGATGAAGAGCTTGATCATGGTCCAATTATTGTACAAGAAGAGGTTCCTGTTTTTGCATGGGATACTTCTCTTGATGTTTACAATAGAGTAGTAGAATTAGAATTAAAATTATTAAACCAACATTTACTTAGTCTTTTAAGAAGGGATTATAGTACTCATATACCTTCTCATTCAGGAAATTTAAATTTAAAAAAGAACTTTAAAGATTTATGTTTTATTGATCAAGAGGAATTTCTAAAAGTTGAGGTATTGATAGACAAATTACGGGCACTAAGTCATGGCGACTTTAAGAATGCGTACTTTATTGATAAGACAACTAATAAGAAAGTATACATAAAAATTGATTTAAAACTTGGAGAATAGGTAAATAATAAATAGTAAATGCTTTAGACGTATTTAAATTCTTATGATTATTTCAGAACCGAATTCTGGATTAGGCAATCAATTATTTCAATATGCTGCTGCACGTTCATTAGCGTTGAATACAGAACAGAAACTAATAATTGACAATGGTTTCTTTTTAGCCGATAATTATAGGCAGCCTAAATTACAGTATTTTACTAATGGAGCCAACTTTATTATTCCTCCTCATAAGTTGTTAAATAAAATTTCTAAAACATTAGAATACTATTGGCAAAACAAAATTCAAGTTGTACACGATTCGGATTGGTGGCAGTACAATGATTACATCTTAAAACTTCCTTTGGAACGCTATAAACACATTAAGCTAACAGGAAGTTGGTGTTCTTTAAAATATTTTCAGTCTTCAGAAGAAGTTATTAAAAAAGAACTTGATCTAAAACCAAAATACAGCTATAGATTAGATAATATTCTACATAAAATATCAAATACCAACTCTGTGGCAATACATATTCGTAAAGGGGATTATGTAAATTCTGATGATGCAAAGAAAATCTTTTTTAATTTAGATATAGGTTATTATCTAAGAGCTATTGAATATATTGGAGAACAGGTCAATAACCCTATTTATTATATATTTACTAATGATAACGATTGGGTTAAATTACACTTAAAAAAAATCAAATTAAAGAATGTCGAATATATTTCAGAAAAAGCAATTTTCCTTGATTATGAGGAATTTGAACTAATGAAAAAGTGTAAACATCAAATAATTGCAAATAGTACCTTTAGTTGGTGGGCGGCGTTTTTAAATAAGAACCATAACAAAATCATTGTACAACCTCAAAAATGGTATAATGATCAGATCGCACAAGAAAACTATGAAAATGGGAATATAATTGGTAAGATAGGTGATTTTATCATATAACTGACTAAAATGAATAAGCTAGAAGATTTTTTTTATAATCAAAAGCATAAGTATATTGCTAAATGGGAACACTACTTTGAGATTTATGATCGCTATTTTAGGCGATATATAAATAAAGAGGTTAATGTGCTAGAAATTGGTATTTACCGAGGAGGTTCACTTGAAATGTGGAAAAATTATTTTGGGGATAAAGCTAAAATTTTTGGTGTTGATGTAGATCCAAGTTGTAAATCTTACGAGGAAGAGAATATATCCATATTTATAGGCTCTCAAGAAGACGAAACATTTATCAACTCCCTGAAAAAACAGTTGCCGAAATTAGATATTATTATCGACGACGGTGGCCACCATATGAAGCAACAAAAAACTTCTTTTAATCTATTATACGATCATTTGAAAGAAGATGGTATTTATTTGTGTGAGGATGTTCACACTTCTTATTGGGAAGAATTTGGTGGAGGATATAAAAATAAGAATAGCTTCGTAGAATTTTCTAAAGCGATAGTAGATTCCTTAAATGGATGGTACTCTGAAGAAAAAGGATTTGGTATTGATAAATATACAACTTCTCTAAAGTCTGTGAGTTTCTTTGATAGCATCGTGGTCTTTGAGAAAGGATTAAAAAATGTACCTAAAGATATTAGGATAGATGGTAATGAATATTCAGAGAAGAATTATGAAGCTGTTTTGAAAAAGAACAAAAATTTTTTCTCAAAATACTTGTAAAATGGCTAAAAATGCTTCAGTAAAAATTCCTTGTGTTGTCTTAGTCTATTATAATTTTGATATAATCAAGAAAACTGTAGATTTCCTTTCACTAGACAAACGTCTTGTATTATATGTAATAGAAAATAAGAGTCCTTTTACAAGCACACATATTAGACCTTATCTGCTAAAAAAGCAAAAACAAGGGCTTATTAAGAAATATGTTTTATTTGATAGAAATATTAGCAATAATGCATATGAACTCTTTTTTGATAATAATCTAATAGAAGAACAAGGAGAATACATACTAATTACAGATGGAGATATGGTTGTCCCATCAAAGCTTGGAAAACCAGATTGGTTGGATGAGGAGATTTCAATTATAAATAATTATAGCGATATTGAATGTTGTGGAATTAATCTTAGTCCAGAGAATCTACCTAAAGACAATCCATTTTTCAATAATAATACCAATAAAATATATAATTGTGAAAACTGGATACCTGATAAATTTGGAATTATCCACGAAGACTTTGTTGAAGCAGATACAGGTGTGCATTTGCTTTTATTTAAGCGTAGTACTTTTGAAGAGTTTTTATTTCTTAGAAAGAAATCTGGATGGCGTTTTTTAGATGAAAACCTCAGAAATTTTATAAAATCTGAAAAGAAAATGAAATGGGTAATAACCAAACACAATTATTGCCTTCATCTTACTTGGGATATCTATAATGACCCTAATCACCCTTATACAATACTTAAAATGACGCCTGATTTTTATAAATTCTGGAAACATTTTGACTACTGCTTTTTTACAGTGTATGAAAATGGAAAAAAGAAACGTTTTTATCCTAAAAAAGCTATTAGAGCATTTTTAAAGAAATTCGTATTGAGAAAACAGCTTTCAAAGATATAAATGGAGATATCGCCTCTACTGTCTGTTATTGTTCCTACTTATAATCAGGAAAAATATATTGAAGAAACCCTGGCAGGCATTGCTAAGCAAAAGGTCAACTTTCAAGTCGAAGTTTTGATAGGCGATGATTGCTCTACTGATAATACTGGGGCTATCTGCAAGGCATTTTCATCAGAAAATCCCTACATAAACTTCTGTTATATTTACAATGATAAGAATATGGGACTTATTGGAAATTGGGTAAATCTTTTAAAAAAAGCTAGAGGAACGTTTATTGCAGTTTGCGAAGGCGATGATTACTGGACAGATGAAAATAAATTGCAATCTCAAGTAGATTTGTTACGTGCTGATGAAACAATTTCCATTTGTTTTCATCAAGCTCGCTATTTTAATGATGAAGACAATACAATTATCAAGATAAGCCCTATTCAGTGGAAGTCAATTTCAACTATAGAAGATTTAGCATTGGGAAACTTTATTGATAATCTTACAGTCGTATGTAGAAATTATTCAAAAAACGGGATCTATCCAGATTGGGTTTTTCAAAATAATTATCCTGTACCAGATTATATCTGGCATATGTATAATGCTCAATTCGGTAATATAGCATTTATCCAGAAATGTATGGCGAATTATAGGGTAAGAAAAAATTCCCTCTGGTCGAGTGTAAATCGAACAAAACAAATAGAAAAAGTTGCCACTATTTTAATACCTGCTATTAAAAAGAATATTAATAATAATATAATATACCTTAATCTAAATGAACAAATTCTTAATGCTCTTTATAATTATCAACTAAATTCTTCTTTGTCAGAAGAAGAAATGAATGATTTGAACCTAAAATGTTTATCCGAAATTTCTAGTTTTCAGACTTATAATTACTTCCAAAAAATATTACAACAAAAAGATTCCGTCATAGAAGGTTACAAAAATTCTACATCTTATCGGATCGGAAATTTCCTTATTAAAAGGATAAAACGAAAATAAGTCAACTTTAAAAGTATTAAAATAATTGAAAAAAATACTTTTTTGTACTCCAAATTTGAATAGGACAGGTTCTGAAATAGCTCTATTCAATATCATGCAGCATCTTGATAGAGAAAATTTTGAATACTCAATTTTAACTTTACAAAAGGGAGAACTCTTGTTAAACAAGAAACTGAAACCAACAAATATTTATATCTATTCAGACTATCAGAAAAAGAAACATAAACTTTTAAAGAGAATTATAAATAGGATATTTGGAAATTTTAATAACAATTTATTAAGGTCTTTTTTTGAACATACCCTAGACGAATACAAACCAGATCTTTGTATATTCAATACACTCATTACCTCAGAACTTTTAGAATTTACTAATCAAAAAAATGTTTATAAAATTTTATATGTCCATGAAATGGATTGGACATACTCATTTTTTTCTGCATCTCAGCTTAGGAATATGATAGAAATTCCTGATTTAGTAATTTGTTGTTCAGAGATTAGTAAATCTCATTTTATGAAATTAGGGAGACGAAATAACATTGAAGTAGTTTATCCCGGTATCGACTTTTCAGAGATTCAAACCAGCACTGATCAACAAATATTAAGAAAAAAATTAGGGATTCCTGATGGTGCATTTGTATGGGGCATGTCAGGTACCTTAGATAGGAATAAAAATCCTCTATTATTTGTACAGCTAGCATTTGAGCTGCTCGTAAAGGAGCATTCAAACTGCTTTTTTATTTGGATTGGAGGTAATAAGCAAAGTGGAGACTGTTATTATGCTGAACAAGTGGCTAAAAATTTAGGAATACAAGATCGAATATTATTTACTGGCGCCTTAAAAGAAGCCTATTATGATTACTTAAACTTGTTAGATGGATTTGTATTAACTTCTCAAAATGATTCTTTTCCTCTTGTACTTTTAGAATCTTTTTACTTAGGCAAACCAATCGTAGGACTTAATTCTGGAGGTATTTCTGAATTAAAGAAAATCACAGATGGTTGTATATACATAGCATTTGATGTTGATGAATTGATACTCCTAATGATGCGGGTAACTAATAGTCCTTCAAGTAGATTTAAAGTGAATGATAAGATTTCATTATTTTCTTCAGAGCAAGCCTCTCAAAATTTTATAAATAAACTTATAACTGATATTACGCAGCGCATAAATTTTGAAAATTGAGTTCATTGACAGTATGACCTTTAAGCTGAGCAAGT
>JBKBWE010000060.1:0-11828 GCA_046289145.1 Sediminibacterium sp. | reverse complement strand
CCTCTAATACTTCCATTCAAAATACCTAAAGATAAATCGGGCAATAACTTACTCTTTTCTACTTCGGTATTTGCCAAAGCAATAGATTGTTGCTGTAGCATACTTTGCAAAATAGGGTGATTACACAACAAGGCAGTGTCTAATAAAGTAGCAGGTGATAAAGGACCTCTGCCTGTTTCTGGCATATACCTGTTCTGTGTATTCAATAAGAGTTGAAATTGCAATTGCACTATTGAAGCATCTTGCTCAAGCTGCTGAATTTGTAATTTAATTTGACCCAATAAAGTTTCCGCACTTGTTTTTTCTAAAATATTAGATTCCCCTGTTTTTAATCTTAATGCCGCTTTTTGATAAAATGCAGCATACAAACTATCTGCAAAAAGCAAGAGTTCTTTTTTCTTTTGCAAGTACACCATATTATAATACACTTGTTGTACCTGCTTTTTTAATAGGGCTTCTTGAATAGCAATATTCAACACACTATTCTTGAATTCAGCTTCTAATAAGGTTCGTTCTCTTTTATATACAGTAGGGAAAGCAGTGGTTTGGCTAATACCCAATCTAGTATCAGTATAAATACTATTGATTTGTCCAATCTCTCCAATAAATGCGGTCTTTGGCAAGTTGCCTGCAGTCCCAATTAGCATTTGTTGATACTGCATTTTTAACTGCTCATTTTTCACCAGCAAATTATTTTTTAAAGCAGAGTCCACTGCAGCCTGCACAGAAATAGGCATTGATGATTGGTACTGTGCTATTGAAACAGAACTCATCAACATACATGCTAATAAAATGGCTACTCCTTTATTGATAGGCAAGCTTGCATTAAACCCTTTTTCGAACATCATATATAAAACAGGTAATACAAACAATGTTAGAAAAGTAGCAATCATTAAGCCCCCAATCACCACAGTAGCTAAAGGTCGTTGAACCTCGGCACCAGCTCCATTGCTCAAAGCCATTGGCAGAAAGCCTAAGGATGCCACAAAAGCAGTCATTAATACAGGTCGCAATCTTAAGCTCGTACCTGTTAATACGATTGTTCTTAAATTATCCATCCCATCATTTTTAAGTCGGTTAAATTCGGCAATAAGTACTATTCCATTTAATACAGCAACTCCAAATAAAGCAATAAAGCCTACACCCGCACTAATGCTGAAAGGCATATCTCTTAATGCTAAGAAAAAGATACCGCCTATTGCAGATAAAGGAATTGCAGAATAAATAAGCAACCCATGTTTAATTGAATTAAAGGCGAAATAGAGCAATAAAAATATGAGCAATAATGAAACAGGAACTGCAATCATTAATCTGGCTTTTGCTGCATTCAAGTTTTCAAAAGCACCTCCATATGTAATATAATATCCAACAGGAAACTTTACTTGCTTTTCAATTTTTTGCTGTAACTCTTTTACAATTGTTTCAACATCCCTACCTCTCACATTAAAGCCTATAACAATTCTTCGCTTAGCATCTTCTCTTTGAATTTGATTAGGGCCATCTTTTATTTCTACTGTTGCCAACTGCGAAAGGGGCACTTGAATACCTGATGGAGTTGGAATCAATAATTGCTGAATGTCTTTTAGGTCTTTTTTCATTTCACCTTTAATACGAACAACTAAATCAAATCGCTTCTCTCCTTCAAATAGCAATCCACTACTTTGTCCTGCAAATGCCGCATTAACCACTTTGTTGATGTCTTGCACATTTAAATTGTATTGTGCAATGGTACTTCTATTGTATTCAATTAAAATTTGTGGCATTCCCGTTACAGCTTCAACATAAATACTTTTTGCACCATCTACGGTTCCTGCAATTTTACCTATACTAGCTGCATAAGCGGCCAAAGTGTCTAAATTTTCTCCAAAAATTTTACAGACTACATCTTGTCTTGCACCGGTCATCAATTCGTTAAATCTCATTTGAACAGGAAACTGGAACCCTGTAGTGATTCCTGGAACAGCAGCCATTGTTGCTCCCATTTTATCGGCTAATTCATTAAAAGTTTTAGCTGAAGTCCATTCCTCTTTTGGTTTTAGAATAACCATCAAATCACTTGCTTCCATGGGCATTGGATCAGTTGGCACTTCTCCACTTCCTATTTTAGTTACAATCTTTTCAATCTCTGGATATTCTTTTAATAATAGGGATGCAGCTTTTTGGGTACTCTCCACCGTTGTTGTTAAGTTACTACCAGTTAACACACGGGTATCTATTGCAAAATCTCCTTCCTCTAATGCAGGTATAAATTCTCCGCCCAGTCTACCTAAGATAATTAAAGCAATTATGAATAATCCAATCACAAAACCCAATACCATTTTGGGGAAGTGCAAAATATACTCTAAGGCCTTTTTATAACTAGCTTCTAACTTGGCCATAATACGGTCTGACCATGTTGGCTGATGGGCTATTTTTTTACTCAAAAATACCGCACTCATCATTGGGATATAAGTGAGGGAAAGTATAAATGCCCCTAATAATGCAAAAGCTACCGTTTGTGCCATTGGCTTAAACATTTTACCTTCTATACCTTGTAAAGTAAAAATGGGCAAGTACACTACTAAAATGATGATTTGTCCAAACACCGCACGATTCATCATTTTGCTGGCCGAATGATTCACTTCCTTATCCATTTGGCCCTGCGTTAATCTATTTACAACACTAAACTTTTTACTATGGCTTAATTGATGCATTACAGCTTCAACTATAATAACTGCTCCATCCACTATAAGTCCAAAATCTAGTGCACCTAAACTCATTAGGTTTCCACTTACTCCAAACAAGTTCATCATAATAATGGCAAACAACATTGCCAGTGGAATAACAGATGCAACAATTAATCCTGCTCTTAAGTTTCCTAAAAAAACCACCAATACAAAAACTACAATCAGTGCTCCTTCCAATAAATTTTTCTCTACAGTGCCAATTGCATTATTAACCATTTTAGTTCTGTCTAAAAATGGTTCAATCACTACTCCTTTTGGTAAAGACTTTTGTATTTGAACAATACGTTCTTTTACTTGCTTAATTACATCATTGCTATTGGCTCCTTTTAGCATCATGACTACTGCGCCTACAACTTCTCCTTTGTCATTATACGTCATTGCACCATAACGAGTAGCATGACCAATTTTTACTTCTGCTACATCTCTAATAAATAAAGGCGTTCCACCAGTAGTTCTTTTAATAGAGATATTTTGAATGTCTTCAATATTACCAAGTAATCCTTCTGTTCGGATAAATAAAACAGTGGGACCTTTTTCAATATAAGCTCCACCGGTATTTTGATTATTGGTTTCTAATGCAGAAAATACATCTGCAATAGTGATATTATAACTTAATAATTTAGAAGGATCTACTTCAACAGAATACTGTTTTAGCTTACCCCCAAAACTGCTTACCTCTGCTACTCCTTTCACACCCAATAACTGTCTCCGCACTATCCAATCTTGCATGGTTCTTAGTTCGGTAACATCATACTTATTTTCATATCCTTTTTCAGGCCTTACCACATACTGGTATATTTCTCCTAAGCCAGTAGAAACAGGCCCTAATTGAGGTGTACCAATACCGGCAGGAATTTGAGATTGAACTTGCAGCAATCGTTCTGCTACTTGTTGTCTTGCCCAGTAAATATCTGTTTCATCATTAAAAACAATGGTAACCAACGACAGGCCAAATCTGGAAAAACTTCTTATTTCTAATAAACCAGAAATATTGTTATTCGCCTGTTCTATAGGGAATGTCACTAATCTTTCTATATCTGTTGCACCGAAGGAAGGTGCAACGGTAATAACTTGAACTTGGTTATTAGTAATATCTGGAACAGCATCTATAGGAAGCTTGTTTAAATTATACGTACCATATCCAATCAGGGCAATAATGAATAGCCCAATAATGAGTTTATTCCTTACGGAAAACTCAATAATTTTTGTCAGCATTTTTATTGAATTAAATATAAGTTGATTGGGACTGCCACTTGTGCAATACCCTAATTCTTAATCGGAAGTAAACTAAGCCTTTTTGGGAGGCTGCCAGATATTCACCTGATAGGCGGAAAAAATTAGGGAAGGTTGATGCAAAGACCAAACTTTAATTAAAGGTAATGATGGATAGTGAATTTGTATAGCAGAGCTAAAAGGCACAAATGCACTGGCAGATGAAGAGAAGAACTCACCAGCAGTTTTAAAAGGTAATTGCATATCCCGATCATAATCTTTGTCTTTTACATTCCCTTGTAGATAATGAATTTGCAAAAATTTGATAGCAGAAATTTGTGGATCTTCTTGTTGGTGTTCTATAAAATGCTGAAATACCACGGGAATTTTTAATAATTCATGTGCTTCTGTAGTAGAACACAGATATATAGATAAAAATAATATAGCTATTCGCCTTCTCAAGAAAGTAAAGGTACAACAATTTTAATAATCAGAATAAGGGGTTGAACGCATTAACTGGCTATGTAAAGCCGACATATTGTTTTGATAAAAAGGCATTGCAGACAATTTCTTCCAAGTTGAAGATGCACCAAATGCCTTCCAATGTTCGTTTCTACTCTCCATATTATCAAAGCTGGTCATATACATTAAATTGGGCATTTTTGAACCAAATAGTACATCTGCATAAAAAACGGCATTGAATTGAAGTTGTTTGAATAATTCTATTTCACCGCCCTCATTAAACATATGCACTTTATTCAAATACTTTTCTTCTGTGGGGCTTTCATAACTTCTTAACTCAAAAATTCTTTCCGATTTTTTTGATTGATCAATCGGTAGTTTCATTAAAGGCATTCCTTTAAAAGCGCGTAATAAAAACTGTTCGTACCGATTGTAAATAGGTTCTTTAAATGAAATATTTTCATTTAAACTCCATTGAATAGGGCTTATTAATTTATTTAAGTTACTCGTAGCAATCAACACTAACACTTGCTTATCTAAAGCAGTATCATTAGAGATGGGCTTAAATACCCCTATTTGTTTAAAGCCGTTTGAATGAATGGCTGGTAAATATTGTTGTGCTAAAAAACTATCTAGCAATTTTTCTTGAGAAGCACTCGAGAAATGGTAAACAATTAGTTTATAATATTCCAATGAAGGTGTGGCAAATAAATTACTTGCCAACAATATAGATAATACGAATAATGTCTTTTTCATTTATTGATTATTTTCTGTAAATTTAATAGGCTGCCTTGGCAAACAGCAAAATTAGCCCCCAATCGCTATATCCATGCCTACAAAGAAAAACAAAGAACTGCTCTCTGTAGCAGAATCTATTGCTCATTTTGGCACATATGAGTTTGACTTGCCCACTCAAACACTGATTTGCTCTAGTGGAGTTTATGCCATATTTGAATGGGCTTTAGATGAGCCAATACCTTCAATTCAATCTATAAAGAGCCAGGTTCACCCAGTTGAACTAGAATTTATTGCAACCGCAATAAATCAAATGCTATTATCAGGAAATGACATAAAATTAGAAGTCAAACTAATTAGACCAAATAAAGAATTTAAGTATATAAGTTGTATGGCTTCAGTTAAAAAAAATGCTGAAGGAAAACTTATAGCTGTTATTGGGGTAATACAAGATATTACTGAACTAAAACAAAAAGAAAAAGAGTTAGAACAAACAAGATATGCGCTTTCTAAAATTCTGGATTCGTCTTTAGATATTATCTGTTCGGTTAATGAGGTTGGGTATTATGAATCAGTTAGCTCAGCTTGTACCAAAATTCTTGGATTTAGTAGGGAAGAGATGATTGGAAAACATTTTAAAGATTTTGTTTTCAAGGAAGATTATTATGCTACTCAAGCAGCATCTAGTTCTATCATGAGCGGGGTAAGCGTAACAAATTTCGAGAACAGATTGGTAAGTAAAACAGGAGCCATCATTCCTATGATTTGGTCGGCACATTGGGATAGTTCAGAAAAGAAAATGTATTGTGTAGCAAGGGATGGCACTGAAATAAAAAAGCAAGAAGAACAATTAGTTAAAAATGAAAAAAGGTATCGGGCTTTAGTAAACAATGCATCTGATGTTATTTTAATTCTAAACCAATCTGGTAATCCAATTTACACTTCTCCTTCTATATATAAAGTAACTGGCTTCACTGAAGAAGAGGCTTTATCACTTAAGTTACTTGAGTTAATTCACAAAGACGATTCAAAAAAACTACTAAATCAATTCTTAATTGCTGAGCAAAATATGGGGGAAACAATATCTGTTGACCCAATTAAATTCAAAAATGCCAATAATGACTGGATTATTATTGAATTAAGCATCACTAATTTACTAAACGATCCTTTCATTGAGGGGTTGGTAATCAATTTTAGAGATGTAACAAGCAGAGAAAATGCATTAGCCGAATTAAAATTAATGGAATCGGTAGTTACTAATACAAGTGATGCAATTTTAATTACTGAAGCAGAACCATTCGATTTACCTGGGCCTAAAATAATCTTTGTGAATGAGGCTTTCTGCAAAATGACTGGCTACACTAAAGAAGAAGTGATTGGGAAAACACCCAGAATACTACAAGGACCTAAATCTGATCAATCAGCTATTCATCAAATGAGTATCGCAATAAAAAAATGGCAGAAATATGAAACAACTTTATTGAATTATAAAAAAACCGGAGAGGAATTTTGGATCAATTTTACGCTTAATCCAATTGCAAACGAAAATGGATGGTACACCCATTGGATAGCAATAGAAAGAGATGTAACTGAAGTAAAAGTAACAGAATTAGAAAATTATTTATTATCGGAGATTAATCAGTTGTTTTTACACCACAATAATTTAACTGAATTACTTAATAAAATAGTAAGAAAGATTCTAGATACTGAAGACTTTTGCATGGGTGAAATTTGGCTATTAGGGGCAAGTAATAAAACGTTGATTTTAACTGCTTTTAGTTATAATAATGAAAATATGAAGTTGTTTTATGATGAAACACGTCATATAAACAATATAGGAGAAAATGAGGGGCTTCCAGGAATCTCTTGGAGAGATAAGAAAATAATTTATTGGGATAATTTGGGCGAGAATGAACATTTTATGCGCAGAGAATTTGCCATTAAATATGGATTGGAATCCATGTATACGATTCCGTTAATAAATGGAGAGAATGTAATTGGAGTTTTATGTTTAGGCATTTCAAAACAACATCAAGCTACATCAGTATCAAAAAGTCTTTTTACAAAATTGAGTCAACAACTGGCTGCTGAGATTATTAGAAAACAATTAGAAATTCAATTAAATAATATTTTCAATTCTTCACTAGATCTCATCATTATAGCAGGTTTAGATGGTTTTGTAAAAAAAGCCAATCCAGCAGCAAAACAAATTTTAGAATATGACGCGGCAGAAATAATCAACCTCCCCTTTACACATTTCATACACCCAGATGACGAAGCCATTACTAGGCTAGAAGCAGATAAACTAGCAAAAGGAGAAATCATCCCTTATTTTGAAAATAGATTGATTACCAAAAATGGTAATGTAAAGTGGATTGCCTGGACTTTTACCCCTTCGAAGGAGGATAACTTAATATATGGAATGGGGAAAGATATTACTGAGAAAAAGAATTTAGAAGACATTCTAACTAAGTCTAATAAATTAGCTCGTATAGGAAGTTGGGAAATTAATATTAATAAGGGAACTGTTTATTGGTCTGATATTACTAAAGAAATAAGAGAAGTGGATCCTGATTTTGTTCCTTCTTTAGAATTAGGTATTTCTAAATTTAAAGAGGGCTTTCATAGAAATACCATTCAAACAAGGGTACAAGACTGTATTAATCATGGCACACCTTGGGACGAGGAACTATTAATTGAAACATTTAGAGGAAATTGGAAATGGGTGAGAAGTATTGGTGAAGGTGAATTCCTTAACGGCAAATGTATACGGGTATATGGCAGTTTTCAAGACATCAATGAAAAGAAAAAAGCTCAACAAGAAATAATTGAAAGTAATGAACGATTTAGTTTAGTGGCAAAAGCCACCAACGATTTAATATGGGATTGGGATATTATTACTGGCGAAACATTAAGATTAGGTAAATCTTTCTTTGAGAATTTAGGCTACACGCAAAACTATTCAAAATCAAATAAAATTCTTTGGCTTGAATTTATTCATCCTGATGATTTAGATAGAGTAGAAATGAATAGAATTGCCGTTTTTGAAGACCCTTCAAAAACCTATTGGGAAGACCAATATCGTTGCAAAAGAGCCGATGGCAGTTATGCTATAGTTTACGATAGAGGGTATATTGTAAGAACAAGCAATGGAACAGCCATCAAAATGATTGGCTCTACACAGGATATTAGTAAGCTTAAGCAAAATGAAATTGAGCTTGCTAAATTAAATAACCAGTTAATTATACAAACAAAAGATTTAGCAATTTCTAATAAAGAGCTTGAAAACTTTGCCTACGTGGCTTCACATGACTTACAAGAGCCCCTTAGAATGATAAGCAGTTTTCTTTCGCAGATTGAAAAAAAGTATGGAGATATTTTAGATGAGAAAGGAAAGAAATATATATATTTTGCAGTTGATGGTGCCAAAAGAATGAGACAAATTATTCTAGATATATTAGAATTTTCTAGGGTAGGTAGGCAAGAATTGAAAATAGAAGAGGTAAATATTAGATCTATTCTAGATGAAATAATCGATTTGTTCAAAAAACAAATTGAAGAAAAAGATGCTAAAATATATATTGGCAAAATGCCGAATATTCTTACTTATAAAGCAACCATTAGACAGATATTCCAAAACATATTAAGTAATGCATTAAAATACCATCAAGAAAATCAAGCACCATTAATCAATATTTATTGTGAAAAAGAAAATGAATTTTGGAAATTTAGTATTGAGGACAAAGGAATAGGAATTGAGCATGAATACCATGATAAAATTTTTGAAATATTTCAAAGACTACACAATAAAGAAGATTATAGTGGCACTGGCATTGGATTAGCCATTGTAAAAAAAATAGTTGAAACACAGGGAGGTAAAATATATCTAGAATCAAAAAAAGGGCAAGGAAGTGTTTTTCATTTTACCATTCCGATAAATCAAATACAATCAAATTAAAATGATTGAATATGCTTTCTGATATAGAACTAGACAATGCTGCTTTAAAAAAATTAAATGAACTTTTCGAAGAAAGCAATAGAGCAGCTAAGATTGGAGTGTGGGAACTAGATATAACAACCAATACCCTATTTTGGTCTAGTACAACAAAAGTAATACATGGAGTTGACCCCAACTATAATCCTACTGTTGAAGAAGCTTTTAAATTTATTAAACCTGGAACTAATCTTGAATTATTAAAAACATATGTTGATAAAGCAATTACCAACAATATTCCTTACGATATTGAAATGCAAATCATCAAAAAAGATGGTACTGAAATATGGACCAGAGCAAGAGGTACACCAGAGTTTAGAAACGGGAAATGTTCCCGTTTATTTGGAACATTTCAAGATATTCAAGAACAAAAAGATAAAGAAATTGAGTTAATTGATTCTGAATTAAAAATGAGTGCCATATTTAATAACAATATTGATGCACTTTTTTTAACAAGCCCTATTGATGGCTCCATATTAAGGGCCAATAAAGCAGCTTCAAATTTATTTGGATACACTGAATTCGAATTTAATCAATTAGGTAGAAAAGGAATTATAGATATTTCAGATCACAAGTTGCCAGATTTACTAGAAAAAAGAAAAAACGAAAGTCATATTACAACTGATTTAATAGGTATTAAGAAAAACGGGGATCGTTTCCCTATTAGAGTTTCGTCGGGTATATTTACCGATGCACAAGGAAATACTCAAGCAAGTACTTGTATTATTGATATTACCGAAATAATACATTATCAAAAACAGATAGAAGATAGTGCCAGAAAATTTAAGGGTATTTTTAATTCAACTTTTCAATTTATTGGGTTTTTAACTCCTGACGGAACATTAACTGAAGCAAATAATACAGCTATACAATTTGCCGGACTTAAACCTGAAGACGTAATAGGCAAAAAAATTTGGGACTGTCATTGGTGGAGTATTTCTGATAAAACCCGAGAAGAGTTAAGGTTAAATATAGAAAAGGCCGCCAAAGGAGAATTTGTTCAATACGAAGTTGAAATATTAGGGGCAAATAATTCAACCACTACCATACTATTTAACTTAAAATCTCTTTTCAACTAGAAAAATGAAGTCTATTCCATTATTCCCGAAGGAAGATTAATTCAAGATATAGTAGATACCAGGAAAGAGCTTATTAGCAAAAACGAAGAATTATCTCGATTTACTACTATCGTTTCGCATGATTTAAAAGAACCTTTAAGAATGGTTAGCCAATTCATGTTTAAGCTTGAACAAAAATATTCTGGTTTGCTTGATGATAAAGCACGTCAATATATATACTATGCTGTAGATGGCGCCAAAAGGATGAGTAAAATGATTGATGAATTATTAGAATATTCAAAAATTGCAGAAAAAGACAAAACATTTGAAAGATTTCAGTCGAAATATATTCTTAAAGAAGTAATCGCTACATTTAACCAGTCTATTAAAGAGAAAAATATAGCAATTGAAATAAAGCAGTTACCAGAAATCTATGCAATAAAAACAGCTTTTAAAATTCTAATTAATAACCTTTTAAGTAATGCCATCAAATATGCTAATAAAACTAGCTTAACTTTAATAAGAATAAGTTGCGAAGAGGATGAACTATTTTGGAAGTTTAGTATTAATGACAATGGAATTGGAATTGACAAACCATACCATGAAATGGTATTTCAGTTATTTAGTAAATTGAACTCCGACAACAACTATAAAAGTACCGGAATCGGTTTGGCAACTTGTAAAAAAATTGTGGAATTACATCATGGAAAAATTTGGGTTGAATCTGCTTTAGAAATGGGCAGTACTTTTTATTTTACCATTAAAAAAGATTAAATGCCTAAGATAAAACCGAGTCATGTATTACTAATTGAAGACAACGAAGGTGATATTTTACTTACTACAGAAGCCTTGGAAGAAAGGGACTTAGCTGATAAAATCACTGTAATAAGAGACGGGAAATTAGCTATAGAATATTTAGACAACTTAGTTGTTAAAGATCTTCATGCACTTCCAGATATTATTTTATTAGACATTAATTTGCCTAAGAAAAATGGACATGAGGTATTATACCATATTAAAGAATCATTTGAATTAAAACAAATTCCAGTTATTATGCTTACTACTTCCTCTGCTGAGCAAGATATATTGGAATCGTATAAAAATCACGCAAATTTCTATATAACTAAACCCGCAGACGCTGAAGCGTATAATTCAGCAATGGAATCAATTGAAAATTTTTGGATGCAGACAGTAACGCTTCCTAACAATCATTAAAATGATCAAAGACAAAAAGCCATATAATATTTTAGTTATTGAAGACAACCCTGGTGATTTTTTATTAATTACAGATTATATAGAAGAGCAAATTAGCAACCCCGCTATTACACATACAATCAACTTTAAGGAGACCAAACAAATTTTAGAGTCAGCAAAAAATGTATTTGATGTTGTACTATTAGACCTTTCACTACCCGATAAAAATGGGGAGCAATTAGTAGAAGATATACTAACACTTTGTACAGATATACCAGTTATTATATTAACTGGTTATACTGATATAGACTTTAGTATCAATTCTATTTCTAAGGGAATTGCTGACTATTTATTAAAAGACGAATTAAATGCAGAGGGCCTTTACAAGAGTATTATATATTGTATTGAAAGGCTTAAAAAAAATATTGAACTTTCTGAATCAGAAAA
>JBKBWE010000059.1:0-11891 GCA_046289145.1 Sediminibacterium sp. | reverse complement strand
TAAACTTCAAGATGTAGTTTACATGAGTGATGGTAGTTGGGATTTAGATTATGATTCTACTAAAACAGTAGTTGAAACTTATTCTATCACCAACGACACAGCTAGAAATTTTGCAGATACTTATCCTGTTTTTAGAGATGTCCAGTTTAAAGCAAAAACCGATAGTTATATTTCTGCTTACAAACTATTAAGAGGTGCTGCTGCAATGCAAGACCTTAGAGAATATAAAACAATGAGCTTTAAAGCAAAAGGAGAGGGTGCAAGCCTAAAGATTACTTTGGTCAAATACTCCATTACTAATTTTGCCAAACAATTCAGTTATGTATTGCCCATTAGTAAAGAATTAAAAGACTATACCATTAATCTATCAGATTTTACAGGAGAAGATCCCTTAGAAAAAATAAATGCAAATGACATTACTACCGTTGTATTTGCTTTTGAAAATACAACTGGAATTAGTACTACTATAGACGCAGCAATTGCCGATATCTTCTTTTCTAAAAAGCCTAAAGAATATCTTGAAAACTTAAAACAACAAAAAATACATATTTTCCCAAATCCAACTACAGGTGGCAAATTCAATGCAACATTCCGTTCAGATATAGATGCTTCACTTACACTTCGTATTATAGATGCAGCAACAGGAAAAACGGTTTATAGCAAAATTGTACCAGTTGTAAAAGGAGATAATGTGGTGCCTGTTCTATTTAACTCAAAACCTGCAGCAGGTGTATATATGATTAGTGTAGAAGGCGCCGGTGTTAAATATGGCACCAATAGAATAATAATGAATTAGTATTAAATATTAAATTCAACTAGAAATTTAACCAAAGCTGCAGGTGAACTCAACTGCAGCTTTTGCATTATATTCTTTCTATGTGTTTCAACTGTATAAATACTTAAATGAAGCGTATCAGCAATTTGTTGATTCGTATACGTCTGTTTCAAATACAACAAGATTTCTTTTTCACGCTTTGTTAAATTGTACTTGCGTAAAAAAATATCCATTTTTTTGAAAGCGTCTTCTTGATTAGGTTCATTTTGTAAGTCGAAATGGGGTTTCCCATTCACAACATCCATTATTGCTTTCATCAATTCATCCTTACTACTGTTTTTTAGAATATATCCATCGGCTCCTGCTTTTTTAGCTTGCTCAACTACTTTTTCGTCACTATAAGCTGATAGCATTAACACTTTGGAAGATCCAAAAGATTGTTTAATATATTTAATGGTGTCTAACCCATTAAGATTGGGCATATTTACATCTAACAATATAAGGTCAATATTGGGTTGCTGAGTAAGTAAATACAAAAGCTGCTTACCATCATTTGCAATACCTGCAATCTGCAAAAGATCGTTACTACTTAAAATCATCTTTAGGCCTTCTACAAAAAGCGGATGATCATCAGCAATCATTGTTTGAATCTTTTTTTCCATATTATCAGCTTCAATATAAGTTATTTTTGGGGAACAAACATAGGACCCACAAAACAGGGATAAGCTTTTATTTTATAAACGCCATTTTCGTAATAGGTTTCCGCCCAGCAATATTTAGATCCAGGTCTGTCGTCATTTTTCATTTGAGGCACATACCATAACACTAAATCAGTATTTGCAGTATTTTCTGGAACAAGATTGATAAATTTTTCGGGACCTTGTTCATGATTGGTATTACAACATGGACCGATTGTAACCAAATCAGTTTCTCCTTCATCTTTATTTAAGTGATTTTTAGTAAGGTATAAATAGGCATTATCTCCTTTACCTCCATCATTAAACTGACCTTTCCCAGGTTCTATAAAATAACTATTGGCTTTGTCTAAACTAATTTTATATTGATAACCACTCGAATCATAAAGGGTTGAGGGTTTCTGCAATTGCCAGTTTTCTTTTGTCCAATGTTTCCAGCCTTCTTGCGCATACTCATAAAAATTCTGTTCGTTCCCAGCAAATGAAATTCTAAACACAGGCCTGTAAGTTCCATTATTTCCACACCCCCTCCCAATGCTGGCACAAGTAATTCTAAACCTTCCATCATTATAAAAAAAATATCGCTGAGAATAACTGTAATTGCATGGTCCTGGCCATAACTCTGAAAAGAATTTTTGCTCTAACATGAAGCCTACCACCGAATCTCCCTCGATTATTTCTGCAACTTTGGGTGGGTCAGTAGCAACTACAGCAGCCTGACTATAAATAGGACAACCAACCGCATCACTGTAACCAAATCCATCTGTTCCAGAATAGCTGACATGCCAATCGACTAATTTGGCACTATTCAATATTCGTTTATCATTGAAAGAAACATTGCTAATTTGTAATCCATCAGAAGCAGTTAGCAAATAATCCATATTCCATCCATTTTTATGAATCGTATTTACTTTCTCGCAATAACAATCTGCAACTGTTTCATTTTGCATTTTTCGTTCTGTTACTACTGCCGCATCAGTACCGGTATTGGTCCATCTTAAACCAACCAACCTATTATCGGTTAAGTCTACAATTGCCCATAAAGCCCTATTACCTTGAATAAATGTTGGAGCTACACATAAATGTTGTGAACGTTCACACTTGGTTCTATTTAATGCAGTTTTGGTACTGCTCATAATTGGCTTTTGGGCATTGGGTTTAAATCCTAATGCTTTCTCCACTTCCGGAGCATTGATAGCAATTCTTTCAGCAAGCTTTATTAAAGACGGAGGTATATCAGGCTGCGTATCTGGATAATGATCGGCACTCACTAATTTCATCTTAAACAAATCTACAACACCAATAGTGGTTAAATTATTAGCATAATTATACATTTCAACCCGCATTAAAGCACCAGGCAATGAAGTGATTCCTTTTTTGATATCACCAGGTCTTGCAGGATACACGCCAAAAATTTCATTCCAAAGCGGTTTCCTGGTTTTTAAATCAAACAAGTAACGTGTAAAAAACGGATCTGCTAAGGCAATCTTTTGTGCAAGCAATACCTTCTCTCCCCCATTCTCTTTAAACCATTTTACAGGTAAACTATCTTTTAAAATTTGTTCGATTTCTTTTTTTCGTTCTACAATAAACCAATTAGTATCTTCTTTGGGAGAACTCATTAAACCTGCTCTATACTCGTTTAAGAAAACAGCTGCTGGTTTTTTAGATGTTGTCTTTTTTTGTTGAGCATAAGCAATCATCTGGAACATACTTAACAGCATCACGAATGAAAATATTTTTATTCTAAGCATATGCTATTGGTATTGAAATGGATTAAGTAATTCCTTATTGCTAAGATAACTGGTATCTGTTAAAGCATTAAAAAAAGCAATTAATGCTTGTTGCTCTGTATTAGTCAAATTTATTGATTGTTTTTTGCCATAATATTGAATTACATCCGTTATGTTTTCCAAAGAACCATCATGCATATATGGTGCCGTAATCATAACATTTCTTAAAGAAGGTATTCTTATTCCTGCATTAAAATTAGTCTCATATTTTTTAAATGGTTGTTCCCAAGAATGACATTTAATACAACTCAATTTATTAGAACTAAATAATTTCATTCCAGCAATAGCTTGTTCATTCATTGCGTGTTGATTACCCTTTAGATATTGATCATAAGGTGCATTATAAGCAACCAATTGCTCCTCATATGCAATAATTGCTTGCTGAATATTAGTAGTATTGATAGGCTTATTTTGGCCAGGAAAAGCTATTTTAAAAAGTTGTTGGTATTTATCATCAACTTCAAAACGGTTAAGTATTAATTGTTCTTGACCTTTCCAACCCAACTCAGTTGGATGTTCATTAAAGAAAGGAAATTGTATCTGCATTTGTAAACTTGTCACTGCAGGGTTTGCCCAAGTATATTGGGTTCTATATTTTACATTAATTAATGACAAAGCATTGTGCTTTACATTATACCCATCAGCTCCTGAAGAAGTTCTATAACCATCTGTAAATGCCATTTTAGGGTCGTGGCATGATACACAACTCTTGGTTAAATTATAAGAGAGTTTGGTATCATAAAAAAGATGACGACCTAGGTTTACTTTAGCTTTTATTATGTTTTGTCTTGCGTTACTTTCCGTATAAATATGAAAGAAACCTAAACAAACGGTGGCTATAATCAACCCAATAACTTTCTGCTTTTGTTGCATGATTAATTATAATTGATTAATCCCCATTTTTTTTCTTTGGCCAACCACATAAATGTGTACAAGGTTTCAGGCTTTTCACTAGCCGCTTGTAAGTTATAATTAAATGCAGTGCCACTCACTAATAGTTGGTTCCCACTAAATTTTATTTTCCTTGCCTTATCATCACCTCTGGGCCCATAACCTTCTAAACTTAACTCTTTACGAATGGTTTTTTTCTCCATTTTACCTTTTGCATTTACCACTACTGAAAAAATATTCCCAGTTCTAACACTTCCGTAATACAATCTTTTTCTCCTAGATTCATCTATACCAAAACCTAATCCCATTGCATCAAAATTTGTTATTGAATCTTTTGTTTTTTTATTGATTGGATTAATCAAATAAATTACACCACGTTCATTATATCGATCTGAACCTGCAACTGTTGATGCTACTAACAAATGATCTTGACAATCATAATTTATACCCAATAAACCATATGGATTTTGCGAACTCGGTTTGGCAGTAAAAGGCAAATTGACCCACTCATTCATTTCACCATTGATTGCATCAATTTTATAAATGGTATTAAGTTTTTCAGTTCTATTGTATAACATGGAAATCAAAGGTGCGGGAACTGTATATGCATTGCCTTGTTGATCAAAACTTATGGTTGATAAATATCCTGCTGTTTTCCAACTCGGGTGTTGGTAAATTTCCATTTTAGGCGTTTGTGCAGTAGGAGTCGCTTGTCCTGTTTTTTTTTCAAAAGCAATTAAACTTATACCGATATATGTTTTTTCTGATGTGCTTAGGGCTGTCCATAATGGATCATATCCCAATGTTCTAATAAATGCGGGTTCTTTTTGGCAGGGTTTTATCTCTCTTTGAGCCAATCCAATATTTGGACTCAATAGCACCCAACAATTCAAAAATACCATCCAGATTTTTATTGAACAAAGTGAGAATTTCATCATTAAAATTATTAAATCTATTAATGTATTCAGATAAAATGATATGAATTTGAAGAAAAATACATACAAATCGGTGGGTATATTTGGCTTTTAACGCCCATTTTAAGCTGTTTTGAATATAAAAAAGAGGTTTTGTATCTACCTTTAGTTTAATATAAATCCGCTTTTTACAACTTATTTATAAATACCTGGATATGGAAGCTATTTACACATTTCTTAACCCAAAGGCAAACAACTCAAAACGTTACCTCTTATACGTTTTATTGGTTGTTTTGGCTCAATTAGGAATAATTGCTAATTCTAACGCTCAAGTTAGTGGAACTGTTTACAGAGACTTTAATGCAAATGGCGCCAAGAACAACACTGCTTCTTATAATGAGCCTGGTGCTGCTGGCATAACCATTAAAGCCTATGATAATGCAGGTACGTTGTTAGGAACAACTACATCAGGAATTAATGGTGCATTTAGTTTTTCTGCGGGTATTATTCCTGCTGCCACTAAAGTTAGATTAGAATTTAGTGGGTGGCAGTCAGCTGATTTTACAGCTCCATTTGGTGCTAATAATAAAACAAGTGTTCAATTTGTTACTGCGCCTTCAACTTCTGCAGATTTTGGTATAAACTACCCAGGGGATTATATCGACAATTTAAACGCAAGAATTATACTTCCTACATATTCAAATGGTAATAATCAAGTAGACAATGGTAACTGGTATGATGCGAAGAACGGAGATGGAAGTTTCGCATTCAACTATGATGGTGTTGCTGCTGCAAATGTTATTGCAGATATGGGACAAATTGGTTCTGTATGGGCAACCGCATACAACAGAAAAGCAGATAAGGTTTTTTATGCTGCTTTTGTGAAGCGTCATGTTTCTATGGGCCCTTTAGGTATGAACGGAATTTATGTAACCAACAATGCAAAAAGCACTACAAACAAAAGCAATACCACCAGTTTTGTAAACCTGAATGCGGTAAATCCTGCATTTGATGCTGGATCAATCCCAGGAAGAAATTTTAATCCTGGCGATTTTGATATTAGAGAACCAAACAACGATGAATTGGCATTTACTGAAGTAGGAAAAAAAGGAATTGGTGGAATGGCAATCTCTGACGATGGTCGTTATTTATATTTAATCAACTTAAACGATCGCAAACTTTGGAGAGTTGATATTGGTGTAAATGGCACTGCTCCTACACTTGCAACTCAAATTGTTTCTTACAATACATTTCCAGTTGCAGAAGGTAACAGTAGCTTTAGGCCTTTTGCAGTTAAATTCTATAGAGGCGCTATTTATGTTGGCGGTGTGTTAGATGGTGTTAAACCAGATAATTCAAGTGTTGATAGAGCAGAATTAAAAATTGTTGTATTAAAAGTAGATGCAACTGTTACCCCAGGTGCAGAAACATTTACGACTCTTTTAGATGCACCACTTACCTACAATAGAAAAGCCAATATGAATGCTGGCTTTAATGTAAACCATAATACAGATTATGTAGACCCCAATGGAACCATACCAGCAGCTACAACCAGCCATGGTTCTTGGCACCCATGGGCTAGAACATTTGCTGAATTAACTGTAGTAGGAAACACAGGTACTGCTATATATCCTCAGCCCATGCTTACTAGTATTGAATTTAATCCAGCTGATGGATCAATGATATTGGGCTTAATGGACCGTACAGGACATCAAACCGGTAATCAAAATAGAGGTACAACTGGTTCAAGTTTATTTACAGGAAATGCTGCCGGCGATATTTTAAAAGCAAGCAACAATGGAACTTATACCAGCTTTACTTTAGAAAATAATGGATCTGATGGAACCAATACATCTGCTGGTGCTGGAAATGGAGAAGGCCCTGGTGGAGGTGAATTTTATTTTACAGATCGCTTCTCTGCTGGTCTTGGCGGAAGTTTAGGAATAGGCAACACTTCAACTGGAAAACTATATATTGACCACGAAGAAACAAGCACTGGCTCAATTCTCAATTTCCCAGGCAAAGAATTAATTAGCACGGCATTTGACCCTATTACTACATGGTATACAGGTGGTGTTCGCTACTATAATAACAGCAATGGAGTTGCCTTAAATGGTAAAGTATTGTATGAAGGAAATGACGTTAGTGTGTTTGGTAAAGCCAATGGATTAGGTGATTTAGAAATTATTACCGCTCCCGCTCCAATTGAAATTGGAAACAGAGTTTGGTTCGATTTAGATGGCGATGGAATACAAGATGCTGAAGAAATTGGTATTGCTGGCGTTACTGTTAGCTTAGTTCAAGGTTCCACAGTAATTGCAACAGCAACTACTGATGCAGATGGTAATTACATTTTTTCTTCTGACCCCAATGGAGTAAATACTGCATCAGCTATATATAATATTTCACAAATTCAACCAGGTGCTGCCTTAATTATTCGAATTGCTAATGCAACTGGAACAAGTGTACAAACTCCATTAAGTACGTATGAACTTACTGTTATTAATAATGGGGGTTTAGATGTAGAAGCAGATTTAAGAGATAGCGACGCAGCCCTTAGTGGAAATGATGCTGAAATTAGTATTACTGCAGGAATTGCAGGTGAAAACAACCATACTTACGACTTTGGATTTGTTACCATTGGTGGTGTAGGCGGTGGTGGTGGCGGTGGCGTTGAAAGCAAAAGCTTAGGTGATGCCATTGCATACAGAGTATTTAACAGGGCTGTTAAAAGCGAGCAAGGACCTGTAGACTATACTAAA
This sequence comes from Sediminibacterium sp., assembly GCA_046289145.1. Taxonomy (GTDB): domain Bacteria; phylum Bacteroidota; class Bacteroidia; order Chitinophagales; family Chitinophagaceae; genus Sediminibacterium. The sequence continues at coordinate 4,061 of JBKBWE010000059.1, read as the reverse complement.
CTTCCTATTCCAGATCAATATAATAGATATGCAGGTGCATCTGTAGGAACAGCATTAAAACTACAAGACATTTTGCCAACCAAATTGTCTAATGGATACAAATCTTTTGTTTCTACTCCTAACGATATTATTTCTATCACGAATGCTAAAGAAATTCTGTCTATTGATTTTGTAAGTAACAATGTTTCTAAAGCTGTTGCATTTGGTACTAGAACTGTAGGACAGGTTTATGATCATACCAAAGCAATTTGTGATCGCTTAAAAGGATTTGAATTGATTTCATTGAAAAAAATCAATGTAAAAGGATATGAATTAGTTCAATACAATTTGAAAAATAATAATGGTGAAATTGAGTATGCTACCAGTTTTATCATAGGTGCAGAAAGTGGTAGAAACAACTACACTATTCAATCAAATTGGTTAAATAAAGATTATACCCTAGAAGAGATGATGTACAATATTCAGCTTTGGGGCGGATCTCCAAGCTTAGTAATTGAAATGGCAACAGACATAATTACACGCCTGAACACAGGTTTACCTGTTATTGCTATTCCAAATACTGCAGGTTTACCTGGCGCTTATTTTACTGCAGGAAAAAGATCTGATGAAAATGTAACATTAACACTTCAAAACAATTTAAGTGCAACCACTGGCTACTTCGAAATTAGCGATAGAGCAAACGAACAGTCAACTTCACAAGTAAAAAGAACCATTCCTTTTACAGCAAAAGCCAATGGAATTACTAGTATTTCAATACCTACCAACGATTTATTTGAGTCTACCATTAATTTATATATAAATGGAAAATTAGAAGATCAGGTATTTATGGCAGATGGTGCTTGGGGTGTAGATTATAATACCAATACTACTAGCCTTAAAAAGTTTGTCGTAACCAATAGTAATACACCAAAGGCAAAAGATGAATTTAGCGTATTCAGAAATGCTGAAATTGCTGGAACTACACCCGACTATATTACTGTTTATAAATTGCTAAGAGCAGGCGGAACTCCACAAGATCTTAGTAGCTATAAGTCTTTAAAATTCACAGCTATAGGAAATGCTCCAGTAGTTATTACACTGGTAAAACAATCTATCAAAAATTGGGATGACCAATACAATATTCAATTACCAATTAGCAACGAAACAAAAGAATATGCTATTGGGTTAGAAGATTTTAAATCAACCGCATTTAGCAGCAATATAGATTTGAAAGACATCAGCTCTATAATTATTACTATAGTGCCTCCAAACAAAGGAAAAAGTACCGACTTGCAACTTGCAGTGAGTAATATCTCTTTTAGCAAAGAAGATATGAACTATATCAACAGCTTAAAAGAAGTGAGCATGAGCGCCTTCCCTAATCCTGTTACTGGCAATAAATTCAATGTTCGCTTTAAAAGCGATAATAGCAAAACGCTTCAATTAAAAATTAGCGATGGAGTTACTGGAAAAGTAATATTAACCAAGCAAGTGAATGCTATTAGAGGAGAAAACATCGTTCCTGTTGAAATGGAAAACAATGGTGCACAAAAAGTATTGATTATCAATTTAGATGGAACTGGCGTTGACAATACCAAGTATAAAGCAACCAAAATATTAGCCGGTAAATATTAAAAATAAATACATGTATTAGTTTTTGATTATTTTATTAACATTTTAAGCCTATTTACCCCAAAAGAATTATTCTTAAAGGTAAATAGGCTTATTTTTGCGAAAAATAAATCAAAAAATATGTCTTTAAGATTTAACGCAATCAGCAGTATTGCCAAAGATGCGGAAACTTCAATACCGCAATTCAGCTCTAAGATTACTGGTATTTTTGGAGAGAACGTATTCACGCAAAAAACTGCTCGTGAATTTTTAAGCGATGAAGCATATAAAAGTTTAATTACCAGCATTAGAGGTGGTAAAAAAATTGATCGCAGTGTTGCCAGTCAAATTGCCAATGGTATTAGGGCTTGGGCAGAAAGCAAAGGTGTTACCCACTATACACACTGGTTTCAACCATTAACAGGCACTACCGCAGAAAAACATGATTCATTTTTTACGCTAAAGAGCGATGGAACTGCAATTGAAGAATTTGATGGAGCTGCTTTAATTCAACAAGAACCAGATGCTTCTTCTTTTCCTAGTGGAGGATTAAGAGCAACTTTTGAAGCTCGTGGTTATACTGCATGGGACCCATCTTCTCCAGCTTTCATCATGGAAATTGGCAAAGGTAAAACGCTATGTATTCCTACCCTATTTGTTTCATATACTGGTGAATCATTAGACTATAAAGCGCCTTTATTAAAAGCTACAGAAGCTTTAAACAAAGCTGCTGTTGAAGTATGTAACTATTTTGACAAAAACGTAACCAAAGTAACCCCAACATTAGGTTGGGAACAAGAATATTTTGTAATTGACGCAGGCCTTGCAACTGCAAGACCAGATTTAGTTCAGTGTGGCAGAACTGTATTTGGTGCTGCTCCTGCGAAAGGTCAACAAATGGAAGACCATTATTTTGGTTCTATTCCAGAAAGAGTATATGCGTTTATGAGAGATTATGAGCAAGAAGCTTATAAACTTGGAATTCCATTACGCACTCGTCATAATGAAGTTGCTCCAGCCCAATTTGAATGTGCACCTATTTTTGAAGATGTAAACATTGCCGTAGACCACAATATCCTTTTAATGGATGTAATGGAAAGAGTAGCAAAAAGACATAACCTTGTGGTACTTCAACACGAAAAGCCTTTTGCAGGTATCAATGGTAGTGGGAAACACAATAACTGGAGTTTAGCAACAGACACGGGTGTTAACCTGCTTGCGCCTGGTAAAACACCGAAGACCAATTTAATGTTCCTTACATTCTTTGTAAACACCATTAAAGCGGTTCATGATAATGCAGATATCATGAGAGCTGCTATAGCGTCTGCATCAAATGATTATAGATTAGGAGCCAATGAAGCACCTCCTGCAATTATTTCTGTATTTGTTGGTCAATATTTATCAAAAGTTTTAGCAGATGTTGAAACTAGAGTAGGCACTAAGTTTGACGAACAAGATGAAGCTATTTTAAAATTAGACCTACATCGCAGTATACCAGAATTAATGCTTGACAATACAGATCGTAACAGAACTTCTCCTTTTGCTTTTACTGGAAACAAATTTGAATTCCGTGCTGTGGGTTCTTCTGCAAACTGTGCCAATGCTATGACAGTTATGAACACCATTATGGCAGATACTTTAAAGAAATTTAAAGCAGAAGTAGATGGCTTAATTGAAAAAGGAGACAAAAAAGAAATTGCTATCATGCATGTAATTCAGCAATATATTGTGGCAAGCAAAAAAGTATTGTTTGAAGGAGATGGATATAGTGAAGAATGGCACAAAGAAGCAGAGAAGCGTGGATTACCTAATTTAAAAACTACCCCTGTAGCTTTAGATGCAATGGTTACAGAAAAAGCAATGAAGCTTTATCAGTCCAATGGCATTTACTCTCATTCTGAGTTAGAAGCAAGGTATGAAATTGAATTAGAGAAGTACATCAAGACTGTTCAGATTGAAGCAAGGGTTATGGGAGATTTAGCAATCAATCATATTTTACCTGCTGCCATTAAATACCAGAACGATTTAATTAAAAATATTACTGGCTTAAAAGAAGCAGGATTAGATGAGTCAATGTATAATAGTCAATTAACCATACTTAAATTCATAAGCAAACATATTTCTGTTATTCATACCAAAGTGTATGAAATGGTTGAAGCAAGAAAAGTAGCCAACAATATTGCACATAGCAGAGAAAAAGCAATTGCCTATGAAAATATTAAGAGCACTTACTTTGAAGAAATTAGGTACCATGTAGACAAACTTGAACATTTAGTTGATGATGAATATTGGACATTACCTAAATACAGAGAAATGTTATTCTTACGTTAATTAGAACTGCCGACTATCATAAGCTTTTGACCGATAAACAAATAGTGGATTTAAAAAAATCCACTATTTTGTTTAATATAAACTATCAAAAAATGAAAAAAATAATCACACTAGCCATTTTTGCGCTAATCTGTTCTCTT
>JBKBWE010000355.1:0-2421 GCA_046289145.1 Sediminibacterium sp. | reverse complement strand
GTGTAACTGGTTATTCATATGAGGAATTGATAGGCCAGAATCCAAGATTCTTGAAATCTGGTTTTACCAATCCTAAAGTGTATGAAGAACTATGGAAGACCATCACCAATGGTAAAGTTTGGAGAGGGGTTTTAAATAACAGAAGGAAAAATGGTTCTTTATATTGGGAGTCTACTACAATTACGCCAATAATTAACGAAATAGGAACAATTACCAGTTTTATTGCTATTAAAGAAGATATTACAGAAAGGATTAAGATTGAACACGAGATTAAACAGCTCAATACAAATCTTGAAAAGAAAATTGCAGAGCGCACCCTTGAATTGCAAAACAGCAATCGGGAATTAACAAAAGCAAAAATTGAAGCAGAGGAAGCCAATCATGCAAAGAGTGAATTTTTGTCTAGAATGAGTCATGAGTTAAGAACTCCTATGAATGCTATTTTAGGTTTTGCACAGTTGCTAGAGATGGGATCATTGGATTCCAAACAAGATAAAGCAGTACATCATATTTTGAACAGCGGGAAGCACTTGTTGAACTTAATTAATGAAGTGTTAGAAATATCTAGAATTGAAGCGGGTAAAATTTCCATTTCTGTAGAATCAGTAAAACTAAATAATGTATTTAGAGATGTATTGGAGACCTTATCGCCAACAGCTGAAGCATATGGGGTACAATTGATAAATGAACTACAAAATAGCGCAGATATTTTTATAAGTGCAGATAAGCAACGGATTAAACAAGTCTTACTCAATTTAATAAATAATGCAATAAAATACAACGACAAACGAGGTTGGGTAAAATTATTTGCAACTGAAATTAGTAGGGGTGATAATGCTATTGTTCGTATCTGCGTATCAGATAATGGCCCTGGGATTGATAGCAATGATATTAAGAAATTATTTACACCATTTGAAAGACTAGGGGCAGAAAACAGTTCCGTAGAAGGAACAGGCTTAGGTTTATCTGTTGTTCAGCAATATGCTTCTTTGATGGGAGGAACTTGTGGTGTGGAAAGTAAACTAAAAGAAGGAAGTACATTTTGGGTAGAACTTCCCAAAACAATTTCTATTGCCGAAAGCATTAATGCCCATGTTCAACTAGAGCAACTCCCGCTCAAAGAAAAAATTAGTAGTGATGCGGTGGTATTATATATTGAAGACAATAGTTCAAATATTGAATTGGTATCCCAAATTTTATTGACTAAGCGTCCTAATATAAAATTAGTTACAGCAGTGTATGGTAAACAAACTTTAGAACTTGCACTTAAATATAAACCCAATCTTATATTATTAGATTTAAACTTGCCGGATATACATGGGTTTGATGTGAATGAAATTTTAAAACTAGATCCTATAGCAAAAGAAATACCTGTTATAGTAGTAAGTGCTGATGCAATGCCTGCTCAAGTAAGTAAATTGTTGGAAGCGGGTGTTAAACAATACTTAACCAAGCCGTATGATGTACCTGCTTTTTTACAAATTATAGACCAATACACAAGCCATTAGACTAAAAATCTTCTTAACTAATGAAGCTGGACTGTTTATTATAATTACTGTTAGGTGCATAAATATAAAGTAGTGAAGCACCTTTGATGGTTTGTATGATATCTTGAACTTGGTTTTGAGGTACAGCCGGACAACCTAGACTTCTTCCAATGTAACCTTGCTTTTGTATTATTTGGTCGTTTACATAATCAGCACCATGCATTACAATTGCCCTTTGTTTAGCTTTATCATTTAGGCCAGATTCTATACCAGTTAATTGCAAAGACATACCGTGTTTGCCTTTATAAATTTCACCAGTAATATAAAATCCTAAGCTAGATTGATAGGAATTATTTTTATTTGAAAAATTCTTTGCAAAAAGAACCCCTGAGTTACGACCATGTGCAACCAATGTATTTACTACTATTTCCATTTTTTCCATATCAATGATAAATAGCCTTTTTTCTGAACTTGGTTTGCTGAAGTCGGCAATAGTTAGGTATCGCTGGTTGATTAATTGACCTGCTTCCTTTAATTTCTCATATCCTTTAATTGCATGTTGAATGGCTAACTTATTGATATTAAACTTGTCGGAAAGAATCTCAATATTTGATACTAAAGCTAATGCTTTGCTTTCTAACTTTTTATTAAAAGCTTGAGTGGATAAACTAATTAAAAATAGAAATAAAACGATATGCTTTTTCATAGTTAGGGGGTACTATTGAAGGTATAGCAGCATATTGTATGCCGGGTGGCAAAAGTAGCCAATACTGGCTTATTTCAACGTCTAAAACTGTTAAAATGACTACTTATATATTGGCTTGAGCGCTTTTGGCAGATATTTCCCTTACGGTTTTATCAATTTCATTGGCAGAAGTTATCACGATTTCCATGATTTCCTCTTGAGAAACCGCAGCATCATCTTTTATTTCTA